>JAHEHB010000012.1 GCA_024644775.1 Deltaproteobacteria bacterium | reverse complement strand
TTTTATGCAAGAAAAAAACTAAAAGCGTTATTAGAAGAGCATTTAGATGAAACGTAATATGGGAAACGGTTGCAATCCGGAGCTTATCGATCAATTATACGACGGTGAGCTTGAGTCTGATAAGCGGGAAGCGATAATAGAACATCTGGAGACGTGTGCATCCTGTCAAGGCCTACTGACAGATTCCCGGATTCTTTCCGAGTTATTCCGCAACAATGTGAACCACGTGCTATCTCATACGGATTTCCGAGGACTCGATGAAAAGATACTGGATCGGGTTACCAAAAAACGATTCGGCAAATTGCGACGCCTTTTTCTTTCAAAGCCCTTCATCATTCCGGCTTCTGCTGTGGCAGCCGGTCTATTGATCTTTTTTACCTTTTTTACGCCGCATATATCCGACCCTGGTCCGAGTGCACTTATAAACTCTTTTACAGGGACGATTTCTTCTGTTATGATCATCGAAACACCAAAATCACGCCACACCATTTTATGGTTCGCGGAAGAAACCACGCCGACGGGAAATGAGAATGCGGCTCCTAAAAGTTAGTCTGTTACGATTCCTGCCTCTGTGTATCCTTTTGTTGTTACCCCCTGCGTTTGCCGCATCTAATATAAATATCACCGTAAGAACCATATTGGCAGCACAGGATTCCCAACAGGTGGACCCGCGGCTAAAAAACCTGGTGGGGGAGCTGAGATCCGTTTTCCGTTATACCTCTTATCGGCTACTGGGAGAAGATCGGATTGGGCTTCGCATGAATCAAACGGGTTCAATTTCACTTCCCGGGAACCGAGTTCTGAAAATTACACCAACCAGAGTTCGAGGCAACCGCGCCGAGCTGCGTCTTATCATTGTGAAGGGAAAGCGGCAAATTTTTCAAACCACCATCCAGTTGCTCAACCGTGGCAGTATCACGATAGGGGGTCCCAAACATAAAAAAGGTATCCTGCTATTAAATATCTTCAATTCTTTTTGAGCATTTTTCAAAAATCGGTGTCTAACGCTGTAAATGCTTAAAAAAGGAGACGAAGATATGAAAAAAAATCGCTTTTTTATCGTTTTACTGGTGAGTTTGGTATCCTTTGGTCTGGTTGCGAGTCCCGTCTGGGCTGGAAACGTCCAGAGAAACAGATGGGAAGGCGTTGCCATTGGCGCGGGGGCAGTAATCCTTGGTAAGGTGCTATTGGATCACCTGCAACATCCCGGGTATGACAACAGGGTTTATCACCATCAACCGCCCCCCCCAAAGTACAAAAGACATAAACTGCATCGTCCGAAGCATAAATATTACCCGCGCGCGAGGCGGTCGGGTCATTGGGAGATCCGGAAGGTGTGGGTACCGCCTGTCTATAAAGAGATATGGAATCCTGCCCATTATGGCCGTCGAGGCCACTGGGTGCGGGGAAAATGGATCGAAATCGAAAAACGACCCGGTTACTGGAAAAAAGAGCGGGTCTGGGTTGCCCATCGCCGTCATCACCCGCACTAAACTCAGTAGCGACCGGTGCTGTGGCGACAACTTCGAAAACTCACGGAGGACAACCATGCGTGATTTCGCTACTAAAAAGCTCCCCGTAGTTCCCGACGCCGCTGCACCGGACGGTTCTGATGTTCGCATTTTGCTCGATTTGGATGGCGGTAGTATGGCTCATTTTGAATTGGCACCGGGTGAGACATCGATTGCGGTTGCACACCGAACCGTTGAGGAAATCTGGTATTTTTTGAAAGGCCGAGGGGAGATGTGGCGAAAGCAGAACGATCGAGAGGAAATTGTTCCGGTTGCGCCGGGGGTGTGTCTTACGATTCCACTTGGAACCCACTTCCAGTTCCGGTCGTTTGGAGACGAGCTGCTCTCGGCCATCGGAATTACCATGCCACCGTGGCCGGGAGAAGACGAAGCCTATGAAGTAGCGGCGAGGTGGACGCCGACGGTAACAACCGTCATGTTCCGGTCTGATTAAAAAACAATCCTGGTGCTAAGCGTCTATACGACCGAATAACGTTTTATATCATGTGGTTTATCGATATCTGATTCTACACGGAAATATTTTGACAGTTGGTTGTGAGCGGATAAAAGTAGTTTTACGGTGGTTTCCCAGGAGATGCATTCATCGGTGATGGAAATCCCGTATTTAAGTGTCGATAAATCATCGGAGATTTTTTGGCTGCCTTCATAAAGATTACTTTCCAACATCAATCCAATCAATGCATCGTTTCCATCCAGTCGCTGGTTGATGACATCCTGCCAAACAACCGCCTGCCCCTGATGCTTTTTTCTGGAATTTGCATGGGAACAGTCCACCATGATGGCCTCCGGCAATCCATTTTCTTTTAGCATGCGCCGAGCCTCCGCAATGCTTACCGAATCGTAGTTTGGTCTTTTCCCCCCCCGCAAAACAATATGCGTCCAAGGATTGCCGGTGGTCTTTACAATAGCGGTTTGGCCGTCTTGATTGATCCCCAAAAAACTCTGTGGCGATCGGGCGGCAACGATTCCGTTAATGGCGGTATCCAATTCTCCATCTGTGCAGTTTTTAAATCCGATGGGCATGGAAAGACCGCTTGCCATTTCACGGTGTGTTTGAGATTCGATGGTTCTTGCCCCGATGGCAGCCCAGCAAACCAGACCGTCGATATATTGGGGAGTAATCGGATCGAGCATTTCGGTGGCAGTGGGCAGTCCCATCGTAACGATGTCTAACAAAAGCTGCCGCGCTTTTCGCAACCCCGCCATCATGTCGCACGTGCTATCCATACAGGGATCATTTATTAAGCCCTTCCAACCCACTGTCGTGCGGGGCTTTTCAAAATAAACTCGCATGACGAGGAAAAGCGTTTCTTCGACCTGCTTTTGCAGCGTATTTAACTTTTTTCCATAGTCTAAAGCAGCCGCTTCATCGTGTATTGAACAGGGTCCCACTACAACCAAAAGGCGTTTGTCTTCTTTTCTTAAAATTTTTCCAATGGTTTCCCTAGCCGACGTCACCGTTTCCATTTCCGTTTTAGCGAGTGGGATTTCATTCTTTAAGGTGTTTGGCGAAATCAGCGGAACGAACTCTTCCACATGCACATCGTATGTCTTTTTCATGATTCGTGTCCTCCTATTTAGGTGGTCATAAAAAAATAAAAAAGCCGCAGGCGTTGGCTGCCGGCGGCTTTTAATTTTTATGTTAAGTGTTACACACCCCAGGCAGACAAATCGGGTTTAGCAATAATAAAAAAACCCAAAAAAGCTGCCAAAAAAGGTATGTACCATAACAGAAATTTCCCAATTTATTTTTAAAAGTTAGTCTTTTATATATGATTCGACCATCGCTGTCAAGCTTTTTTATAGGCCAATAATAATCGTGTTCGGAATCGATATTCGTCTAAATATTGACATTTGATTCACAAAGGATAAAAAGATAATAGTGTCCGTTAGCAACGCTTTCCAAATGCTGCGCAGAAAACTTTTAATACTATTGATAGGAACAAATATCATGAGTCAAAATAGTTTTTCGGAGGAAATAGACGGCCGTTTTAAGGGAATGGTAAGTTCTCCCCAAGTAACGGTTGAAATACTGAAGGATGACGGTACGTATCCTAACAATGAGAACGTTCCGCTTTTGATTTATCAAGGGGCCTTGGACCTACCAAAACGCGATCCTGCTGCGGTTTTTGAAGATCTGTTCGAGGCAAATCAGTGGAATGGTGCCTGGCGGAATGGTATTTACGGATATCATCACTATCATAGCACCGCCCATGAGGTGTTGGGTGTCTATGGCGGAACTGCAAAGGTACAACTTGGCGGTGAAAAAGGAGTGGTGCTGACGGTAAACCCTGGGGATGTTGTTGTTATCCCCGCAGGAGTGGCACATAAAAACTTAGGGGCAAGTTCTGATTTTCGGGTGGTGGGAGGCTATCCGATTGGGCAACATTGGGATATGAACTATGGAAAATCCGGTGAACGGCCTCAAGCGGACCAGAACGTTGCGTCCGTACCGTTACCAAAAGCAGATCCTGTCTATGGCGTTAGAGGCCCACTCGTGGAATATTGGCCCCAATAGGTTTAAAAACCATTTGTATTCAATAAACCGGAAAAGAGGCTATCGAAGAGGAGCTAAACGCGAAAGTTCCTTTTATGCTGAATACGCTGGGCTACATTCCGCATATCGATCATCTTGTCCACCCGGATATTTCCTGGGAGGACTTTTGCTACTACCGAATGCGATTAAAAGAAATGATTGAGGCGGCTTCCCATTGAGTTGGATGATAAACCGTTCAAATAAGGTGATAGGATGGATTTTGATATTATCATAAGAAACGGTCGGGTGATAGATGGTACCGGCAACCCCTGGGTCAAGGAAGATCTGGCGATTCGGGGCGGCAAAATAGCGAAAATAGGCGACTGTAGCAGCGATGGGGCGAAACATGTGATCGACGCCAAGGGCTTTGTGGTAACGCCAGGTTTCATAGACATACACCAGCACGGCGAGATTTTTGTGCTAATCGACCCAAATTGCGACAGCCTTGTCCGGCAGGGGGTTACGACGTTTTTAGGGGGACAATGTGGCTGGTCGGCAGCCCCCATATCCGAAAAAAACCGGCATCTCGTTTACTCGCCATGGTGGCCAAAGGAAATAAGTCCCTCTTGGGAAACCTTTGATGAGTTTTTCAAAGTCTATGAAGCGCAAGGTGCTGCTGTTAACGTCGCGAATCTGGTGGGTCACGGCTGGGTTCGTGGGGCTGTAATGGGATGGGAAGCACGGCCTCCCACCACCCTTGAGCTTAAGGAAATGAAAAACCATGTCGCAAGGGCGATGAAGGATGGTGTGTTCGGATTCTCTGCGGGACTGACATATCCGCCGGGCTGTTGGGCGGATCCCAACGAAGTGATAGAACTCGCCAAAGTAGCGGCTGAATACGGCGGTCTGTATGCCACCCACTGCAGAGGCGGCGAATGGTCAGATGCAAAAGGAGAAGCGATTCAGACCGGTGAAACGGCAGCCATCCCGGTTCAGATATCTCATATTGAAACCCATAGCGGAGAATGGGGCCGCCAGGAGGACATTTTATCACTGGTGGAAGAGGCCAGGGATCGCGGCGTCGATATCACATACGATGTTTGTACCACGCTTTATGGTGGCGGCTGGCTTGTAGCCCAGCTACCGATTTGGGCTTATGAAGGCGGCGCTCCCAAAATTCTTGAGAGAGTCAACGATTCTGAAACCCGCCAAAAGATGCGAAACGACATGATGAAGAGCGAGCATGACTGGGAAGGGATCTTCATCCTATGGACCCGTGCCCACCCGGAATTCATCGGCATGACGATTCCCGAGATTGCCGAAACCTGGGGTAAGGACCCATTCGACACGGTGTTCGATCTCCTCAAGGACGAAGGGCTGGATCTACCGGAGGTCGATAGCGCCATGAGAGGTCATGTGCACAAAGACCTGGAACTTACATTTGCAAAACCATTTGCCATGCCAATCACGGACAGCTGGTTCTATGCGCCTTACGGTTTCCTCGGAGAAAGAGCGCCTCACCCCAGGGGATACGGCGGATTCCCCATCGTTTTTAGAAAGTGGGTCAGAGGAGAAAATAACCCGGAGATGCCTGAGGAACCCGGGACAAAGATCGTAACCCTTGAGGAGGCTGTGAGAAAGATGACGTCGCTGCCGGCAAACCGACTAAAACTGTACGATCGTGGAATACTGAGGCAAGGTATGTGCGCCGATGTCGTCGTTTTCGATCCGGACGGTATATCGGAGAAGGCGCCTTATCCCGGTGCTCAAAACAGAAAACCACATGTCTATCCAGCGGGCATACCCTATGTGATCGTCAATGGGACAATCGTTATTAATAATGGCGAGCATACAGGCGATCTGCCGGGAAAGGTTCTCCGGGGACCCGGATATCAAATCGGATAGGATATGAGAGCAGATACGAGCGTTGCCGCTGGCCTGAAAAGCGGCCAGTATCATATAAAAAAGCGAATATCGAATTAAGGATATCGTTAATTGGTTGATTCGTTAACTGGTTAAGTGGTTGCAAATATAGATTTATCCGATATTTGCTAAATAATTGGGCACCTGGCGTTTTAAAAATCTTAACATACTGAAATGATTGATATAACTTAACTAATCAACCAGTTAACCAGTAAACTATTCAACGAAGTCTGGAATATGAAACTTCATGAAGTTTCATATAAGGCTGTTATGCTGTTTCGACCGTCACTTTGTAGACGAATTTTACCCAATCCGATCCGTAATAATCTTCGGCAACCAAACGCAATGGGAATCCGTGCTTCTGCGGAAGCGTTTTGCCGTTGACCGTATAGGCTAAAAATACTTTGTTTGAAAGAACATCTCCGATCGGGTATTGCTCGGATTTTTCATACTCGCCTTTCGGACCGCTGAAGGTGACATGGGTAGACCCGTTTCCTGCCCCGGCCTTATCAAGCAGCGCCTTCATGGAAATTCCTTTCCAGCGGCCGTTATTGACAAAGATTCCAGGGCAAATCAATAGCACGTCTTTTTCTACGGAAGGCAACTCGCATAATTCGGAATACGTTATCAGGAGCGGCGTCCGGACGTCACCCGCCACCTCGAGGTTCCATTCATTCAGATTCACCGAGTGATCCGTAATTCCCATCGTCCGGAAATCCTTCAACGGCGTAATTTCTAGATTTCGCGTATCCAGGTTTGCCGGATTTTTGCTGATGAGGCTTTGTCGGGTGGTGTTTTTCGGTAGAATTGTTTTCTTGGTTTTTGCATAGACAAGCCGAACGGCAGACGAAAACGGATACAAAAAAGCCACGAGACCGGTGATTAGTTTCAAAGATTTCTTAAGAAACTGCCTGCGTTTTTCCATCACAACAACCCTCCTAAATACGCCCTCTTAAGCTTCATGTTTTAGATCGCTTCGTCATTGCTTTTGAGAGCAGCCAAAATATTAATACTACAAGGTGGTATCTATATCTGTTTTCTTCGAAAATTGCAAAAGATTAAGAATCGATCCGTATGAAATGACATCTTTGGCAATGGGTGTATCAATGTGTAGCGGCTCTTTAGAGCTCAGGGTTGATAGCGACACCTCTCAATAATTTATTGAAACTACCGATATTATAAAAGGAACTTCACCCGCTCATACGAAGAATTTTGAAGCTTGAAAATTATGAAAAAAATGGTTTCTCTTTCACCCAACGACTCTGTCTCGTTAGAAGAATTAGAACAGCGGTGGAAAAACGCTGATCTCCAATCAAAACTGAAAATCATCCGGTTTACCGGCGGACTCGATATCGAAGAAGGGCTTCGACCGGTTATGCTCGGCTTAAAAGATTATATTCGATCCGTCAGAGAAGAAGCGAAAAAAGCCTTTGAAAAACTTTCTCGGCAGGCAGTGCTATCACCCGGCAACAATCAGGAAATCCCGGAAAATATTATCGAAAAAACGGGTAAATTATCGGCGTTTGTTTACAAGGAGATGCAGTCGACCCGAGATCTTGCTCTCATAGAGTTGTTTTGTCTTACCCTTTTAAAAATCGGGGGAAGAGGCCCAATTCTCGTATGGCATTTTTTTTGCCGGGGTATTGTTTCTGAAATCATTTTTGTAGAGATGGTAAAAAAATTTCCGGCATTCTTACAACTTGTGCTCGTCCATCAATACACCCTGGATCAGGTATCGGTTCGCCGGCAGTATTCCCATTTCGTAAGGACACTTCTTGACGGCATTCGGGATCGCAATGCCATTGTTTCTTTTTTGGCCTATCTATTTGACCATGGTTCTGTTTTTGATGACGTATTTATCACACTTTGTCAGGGATCGGCGATTCAAGAATCTATTTTGAAAAACGAATGTCTGTCCGACAAAATGGAAGATAAGATAAAGGGGATAAAAGCCACATTGGTTCTTGGCAACGCGTATCACCCGAATGGATTTCGTGGGTTGTTGTCTTCGACTGAGCCGATTGCAGTTCGTATCGAGTTTTTAAAATTACTCGCAAAATCGAAGGTACAGAAACATCCGGACATTATCGAAAAGGTGATGCCCCTTTTGGATGATGACGACACAAACATAATGCAGCATGCCTTCAAAGCGCTTGTTTCACTTAAAGCCGTCGGTTTAGGAAAAGCAGCATCCAAATTGTATCAGTATCACCCCGCCATGAGGGAAAGCATTCACCAGGCATTGACAATGTTTGAGTGGATCGAACGGAATTCTTTTTTTAATGCCTTGCCACCGGATCAGGCAAGCATGGCACGATCCGCTGTCGCACATCAGATTTTCGCAAAAGACCCTGAAAAACTGACCCACTTTTTAGAACATTATGTAAAGAGCACAAACAGCAAGCTCAAAACCGAGGCCAAAAAACTTCTCCAAGAGACAGAATCGATCAAGCAACTGGAAACAAACGCATTCGACAAGGCCAATCCGCTGAAAATACCGGATTCGCACTTACCCAAAAAGAGTTTTCTGGAAAAAATCGCCGAACGAAAACGCAAAAAAGGCCTCAAGAAACTAATAAACCGCGAATCCATTACCGGTGCGGTTTTTCAAAGAGAAATCATCACGGGAATCGACCTATCAGGTATCCATCTCGTCAATGTTGATTTTAGCGGTGCTGTTTTTTCGAACGTGGATTTTTCGTCCGCAAAACTCGATTCGGTTTCATTTAAAGGGGCCTGTTTCGAAAATGTTAATTTCGAGAATACTGTGTTTGATTCCGTTTCGTTTGAAAATGCCGTCTTTCATACGATAACCGCCCGAAAGACTTCATTAAACGGATGCGATTTTACCAACTGCCGCATATATGGTTCGGATTTTGGTTCCGCAAATCTGCAGGGTTCGCTCTTTGTGGGCGCAAATATTACAAATACCGATTTTTCCCGCTCTAACCTCACGGCATCCTCCTTTCTGGGCGCTGAGTTGTCCGTGGCCGTCTTCAAATTCGCCTACATGAATTTTGCGGACCTTTCTCTGGTAAAAGCAACCCATTGCGATTATTTAGGTATTGATTTTTCAACGCTAACAACACTTGGGGCGAACCTGCACATGCGCAGCACGCGGTTTAATAATATCGTGGTACCATCGGTTTTTTTTACCGACACGGCATCGAAAGCCGGTGGGTTTGGGTCTCTGATGCTCATGGAAGAAGTGGAAAAAACACATCGCGCCTTTTTGGATTACAACTTCCAACGAATCGAACTTGCTCTCGATACCTTTACCCGTGAACAGGCAGCACTGTTTGAATTGATTCCGTTGCTGATTCATTCCGATTTGGAATCTTTTCCTGATGATCGTCCGATCCGAAATGCCCCGGTAGGAATTTTTGGGTACTACCCTTCCTCGAGGGTTCTGCAATTGCTAAAAAAATACGTAACGGTTGATGAATCAACCGTTTTACATGAAAAAGCGCCTCAGATTGAGGGAATATACACCATTGGAAGTATCGGAACCATTGCACAGTCAGTCGATTCCGATATCGATTATTGGATTTGTGTGGACGAATCGAAACTCGGAGAAGAACCGTTGAAACGGCTCAAGGCAAAACTCACATCCATCGAGGAATGGGCCGCCAAGACGTTTCACACGGAACTTCACTTTTTTGTTGTTGACCTGTCGACAGTGCGCGACGATCGTTTCGGCGAAAGTGATATGGAAAGTTCGGGATCGGCCCAAGGAAAGATACTTAAAGAGGAATTCTATCGCACGATGATTCTGGTCGCCGGAAAGATTCCGTTGTGGTGCGCGATTCCACCATGGATAAAAGAGACATATTATCAAAGCGTTCTAAAGGTTGTCTCTCGTTTCCACAAAGATTACCTCGACCTTGGAAATGTTTCTTCCATTCCCAGAGGAGAATATTTTGGCGCCTCTATCTGGCAGTTATTAAAGAGCCTGAAAAATCCCTACAAATCGGTTGTCAAAATGGCCCTTTTGGAAAAATATATGCAGGAAGACGAACAACGCGGCCTCTTGTGCAATCGGCTAAAGGCTAAATGGGCATCCGGAACGTATAATATTAAGCAAATGGATCCTTACCTGGTGCTGTTTGAGGAGGTATTCGATTACTACCAGAGGGCAAAACGAAAACAAATCCTATCATTGCTGCAAATCTGTTTTTTTCTGAAACTCGGAATCCGATCGATCAAGGATTTGAACACATCCGTGATTCCGACACGAAAAGACGTTGTGTTAGACTATATCGGACGCTGGCGTTGGGATGAATCCAAGGTCCAGGAGGTCGGGAGCTTTGAACAGTGGCCGTTTGAAAAGATCTTTCTGCTCAGCAATCGAATCAATCAATTCATGATAGGAACCTACGAAAAACTGAGCCGGTCAATACAGCGATCGACCGATGGGAAAATAACGATTACGCCGAAAGACCTGACGATTCTGGGGCGTAAAATGTTTGTTCAGTTTTCAAAACAGCCTTATAAGGTGGATAAACTCCCCCTCATCGATCATGGGAAGCGTTTATTTAAACAACTCTATTTACAATATATCCCGAACGGAAATGGGCCGGCCTTTTGGCAATTGTATCATATGAAAAAAAGTAAGCAAAAAATACCGACTTCCGATGAAATACTAAAAGAGCTGGGTCGTATTGAAGAAATTGCCGTTTGGTTGGTTCGTAATGATCTATTCACAGCAACGGCATCTCTTAAGTTGATGCCGAATCCGACACCGATTTCGATTCAGGATATACTTGATTTCGTGAAAGTCTTGCACGGATTTTTCCCGTTAAAAGAAATAGAAAACCTGCCTCCCACAGCACTTCTTAAAAAACCCTATGTGCATAAGCTATTTTTAGTCATTAATTTTAATTTAAATCGAAACTTAAATAAATTTCACGAGTATACAGCGATCTATGCGACAAGTTGGGGTGAGTTTTACTGCCGCACGTTCTCTGATGAAAAAGGTCTTTTTTTTGTAGAAGATGTGGTGACAGCGGTCAAAGAGCAGCTGGAATTGCCATTTTCCGGTGGCGAAGTGGGTTATTTCATTCCCCAATCGCTCCGGAAACGGGTCCGGACAAGTAATTTATAGCGTAAAGAGGCAATTTCAAAACGTCACAATTTTTCTCAAACCCTCATTCTGATACAAACAACCCCTTGTCGGTTTGAGGCGAAGCATCGCTACACGATTTATCAATATACGTTGTTTAGTTCGCCAGATAAAAATCTCCAATCTGCAAAACGGAACATGGGAGTGAACGCCCGGTATTTCATATGGCGATTAACCCTGGTTTTAAAGTGTGGATATTGACGTAACAATGTTATATATATTGCAATTGTTTTCGAAGGATGGAGGCCGTGCCAATGGGTTTTAACCCAACTAATGAAGAATTATTGCAAGAACTTGGCTTGCTGAAAAAAGAACTCGACGAATACAAAAAAGCCGAGCGAATTTATCAACATGTTTTGGAAAGCGCCTCTGAGGGATTCGTGCTCTTGGGTTCCAATCGTTTAATTACAGACGTTAATGCGGCCATATTGAAAATTTCCGGCTATCACCGTGATGAATTTATCGGCCACAGTGTGGATGAATTTTACGAAAAAGCGACGATAAATTTTCTTTCTGCAAGCCATAATCATTTGAGTTTCGAGGCACTGTTTCGCTCGAAAACCGGCCAGATGATTCCCATGCTTTTCAATCGGAGTGTATTGAGGGATGATACGGGAGAATTTACCGGTTACATGTATTTTCTTACGGACTTCACTGAATTAAGAGCCGCTCAAGAGGAACAGAAAAAGGCGGAACAACAATACCGTAATATGTATCAGCACGCGCTTCAGGGCATGTTTCAAAGCAGACCATCCGGCGCGTTGATTAGAGTAAATCCGTCCTACGCGCGCATCCTCGGATATCGTTCTCCTGAGGAGATCCTCTCTCTCACTGAAGGGGCTTTGAAGTTCTATTTCGATCCTGAGGACCGCGTTAAAATGATACGGGCCGTTCAGAGGAAAGGTTCGCTGACAAACTACGAGCTGAGATTAAAACGAAAAGATGGTAAACCGGTCTGGATATTAGTCAATATTCGGCTGACAAAGGATGATACGGGAAATCCCATTCTTGAAGGCATCATGGTGGATAACACAAAAAAGAAACAGCTTGAAAAAAAGCTTAAACGGGGAGAGGAAAAATTTCGAAAACTTGCCGTGCATGATAATCTGACCGGTCTATATAATACGCGCTTTTTGTATCAAACGCTCGATGAATTAATCCGAGAGAGCAAATCCACAGGGACGCCTTTTTCCTTAATTTTTATGGATCTGGATAATTTTAAGCGCGTCGTTGATACCTATGGCCATCTAAACGGCAGTCACGCCATTCGCGAAGTCGCTCAAACGATTAAAGCATCGATCGCGAAACCCTGTTTTGGTGTTGCCTACGGCGGTGATGAATTCATAACTGTCTTGCCCGGGTTTAATAAAGATCGAGCAAAACTTAAAGCTGAATCGATTCGTATCGGAATGAAGCAAACGTCCTATCTCACAGCAGTCGGTCTCACTGTGTCCCTTAGCGCAAGCTTTGGACTTGCAACCTTTCCGGATGATACGGATACTCGAACAGGTCTGTTAGCCTTAGCTGATAAAGCCATGTTTCATATAAAACAGGGTAGCAAAGATGCGGTTGGCGTGACATAAGTTGTCAGCCGTTTTTATCAAGATCCGCTACGATATCCGGCCATGAGGCCAGAAACAGTGCGGTTATCTTTGAACGTTCGGTCAAAGTGGTGACTTCCATATATTCTCGGTCACTGTGGGCACCGCTACCCTGGGGTCCCATCCCATCAAGGGTTGGGGCGAATTG
This sequence comes from Deltaproteobacteria bacterium, assembly GCA_024644775.1. The sequence goes on along the minus strand of JAHEHB010000012.1, from coordinate 16,506 downwards.
TGCGGTATGGTTGCCGTCCGAGCCGCCGCCGGTAGCAATGCCCTGTAGCTTCAAACCAAGCGTGCGGCCTGCGACCTGGATGGCTTCAAACAGCCGCTTTGACACGGGTGTCGGCACCATGGGTGGAAATTGGACCCCGCCCGTCAACTCACACGTGGTGTCCGAAATAGTTTTATTTTTGGCAATCGCTCGAATCTGCTTGTCGAGTCGATCTGCCGCCTCGACGTCGCTAACCCGCACGTCGATTTCTGCATAGGCCGATTCAGCGACAACATTGGAGCGTTCACCACCGTGGACCACTCCAACATTCACCGTCGTACCAGCCGTGTAGTCGGTTAAGGCATGCAGTGCGACAATCTTATGCGCAATTTCTCCGATGGCGCTGCGTCCTTCCTCCGGCTGTGCACCGGCATGGGCGGCCCTGCCGGTAACTTTCATGATATACTTTCCGACCCCTTTGCGACGGATAACATATTCACCCCCCGGCCGGGCCGGTTCGAACACACATACCGTCCGGGCGTTTTTTGCAAGCCGTTCGATGATGGGTCTTGAGGTCGGGGAAAGAACTTCCTCATCGCTGTTAAAGACAACGTCTATGGTAATGTTGTCATATACATCCGGTTTGGCTTCCCTCAGTGCTTCGAGTGCGTAAAGTAGGCATACGATACCGCCCTTCATGTCGCACACACCGGGGCCGTAAGCCCGTTCTGCCTCGATTCGAAATGGGCGTTTTTGGGCGGTACCGATGGGAAATACCGTGTCCATATGACCCACAAAAAGAATGCGGCGATCGTCGGCTCCCGATTTATGACCGACAATGTGATCGCCGTATGTTTCCTGCGGACTGCGCTCCACAAGAATATCAAGAGCAGACAACCGGGCTGCCAATATGGTACCGACATTATCGACACCGTCTTTACAAAAAGTGCCGGAATCGATATTGACCAGTTTTTCTAAAAATACCAGCATCTCGCGTTTCTTGGAATCGATATACCGTGTCAGCCCTTCCATTTGTTTCCTCCTTTTTGTTAAATTAGGGATTTCGCCCCTATTGGAATGTTGGGTAAAAAGGATTTTTTTTTATTTTAGAATTGATTTCTACCGCTCTTATCACATATTATTCCAGTATTCCAACATTCCAATAGGGGCGAAACCCCTAATTTATATTATGAACATTATCGAAGCCCGACGTGTGAGCAAAACATATTTTGTTGGTAGTCGACCCATTTGTGTGTTGGATAATATTTCGTTATCGATAGGCGATGGCGAATTTTTGGCTGTCACCGGAAACAGCGGCAGCGGGAAATCCACTTTATTAAGCCTGCTTTCGGGTTTGGAAAAACCCAGTTCCGGCAGCGTTCTGATTAATCAAAAAGACATAACCGACCTAAACGAGGATGGCCTTGCCCCGTTGCGTAATGAAACCATCGGCTTTGTGTTTCAATCTTTTCATCTCGTCCCTTCTTTGACCGCTCTGGAAAACGTGACTTTTCCGGCTGAACTTCGTAAGGATAAAAACGCCGTAAAAAAGGCAAACTTGTTGTTAGAGCGTGTCGGTCTGCGTGATCGTAGCACCAATTTTCCCCAACAGCTTTCGGGTGGAGAAAAGCAACGGGTCGCCATCTGTCGGGCGCTGATCAACAACCCCAACATCATTTTTGCCGATGAGCCCACCGGCAATCTGGACTCGGCCAACACCCATGCCATTTTAGATCTGCTGCGCGAGCTGTATACCGAACATCGCACGACATTGATACTGGCTACCCACAACAACGACATTGCGGTTTTGGCCGATCGCATTATCATTTTAAATGACGGGCGCATTGTCGAGGAGCAGGAAAATGCTGCTTAAGCATTTCATCTGGCGCCAAATCATCCGTTCTAAAAAGCAGGCCGTTATTTTTATGTTATGCGTTGCGCTGTCGATTTCCAGTATCTTTGCCCTGGAAGTGTTTACAAACAGCATTAATCAATCCCTGCTGAAAGATGCCCGCAAGATGCATGCGGCCGACATCATCATTCGTTCACGTACCGAGGTTTCGGAAGCCCTGACAGAGCGCATCCACGCACTGGAAAAAAGGGATTGGGTGCAAAGCGCGCGTATTTATGAATTCTATTCAATGGTAAAAGCTGCAACCGCCCGGAAGTCCATACTCGCCAAACTAAAAATTGTAGCCCCGACTTATCCCTTTTATGGGATGGTGACGCTGGCTTCCGGCCGGTCGTTTCGACAAGTGCTGGAACCGGGAACCGCCGTCGTCGAGCAAACGCTGCTGGATCGTCTCCATCTCAGGGTGGGCGAGCGCATTAAAATCGGAAATCGCTTGCTGACAATTGCCGATATCGTCATTCAGGAACCGGATCGTCCGATTACTTTCTATTCCCTCGGACCCCGCGTGTTCATCGCTCTGGAGGACCTGGAAGCGCTACAACTGGTGAAAAAAGGTAGTCGAATTCGGTATCGCTGTCTGGTCAAAGTGCTCGATCCAAAAAATCTTGACCGCGTATTTATCGAACTCAAATCGCAGGCATCCACTGATGAACGAGTCGCTACATTCCGAACGGCTGAATCGCGGTTTAAGCGGTTTTTTGACAATTTTCTTTTCTTTCTCGGACTGATCAGCATTTTTACCTTACTGCTGGCGGGCATCGGCATTCAAAGCACTTTAACCGCGTTTCTAAGGGAAAACGAAAAGAGTATTGCAATTATGCGAACCGTCGGCGCCACTAGCCGGTTTGTTATTGTGCATTTTTTGACGATTGCATTGCTCCTTGGTTTAATCGGTGGCCTTATCGGCCTGGCAGGCGGTGTTGCGATTCAAAAAATCCTCATCGTGCTTTTTAGTGGATTGTTACCGGAAAATATTACCGTCACGTTTACGCTCGCTGCAATGATAAAGGGTTTATTGCTCGGCCTGATTGCGGTATCGGTGTTTACGTTGCTGCCGCTGTATCGGATCAAAGAGCTCAAACCAAACGCCATTTTCAGAAAAGAATATACCAAGTTCAAAAAAGGTCTCTCTTATTACATTTCGGGAATCGTTATTCTTGTTTTTTTACTGACCATGACACTATGGATACTCAAAGACATGGTAACCGGAGTCTATTTCGTCCTGGGCACCGTGCTTTTGATTGTGATCACGGCGATCATAACCAATGGCGTGTTGTATGGCATAAAAAATTTTTCCGTCGCCAACCTGGCTTTGCGTCAGTCATTTAAAGGATTGTTTCGTCCGGGCAATGCCACCCGGTCGATTATCGTTACGCTGACGGCCTCACTGGCCGTCGTCTTTTCCATCTATTTGATCGAGCGGAATTTGGATGCATCCTATGTTCAATCCTATCCACCGGAAGCGCCCAACCTTTTCTTTCTGGATATTCAACCGGCACAAAAGGACGCTTTTTCGCAGACACTGGATAGACCGACTCAATACTACCCCATCGCGAGAGCCAGAATCGTTTCCATTAACGGTGAGAAAATAAATCGTGAAAAAGAACGCAAACGCAAGAGGGATAACCTGGCGCGGGAATTTAATTTAACCTATCGTGATTATTTGTTGGAAGATGAGGTGATGGTCAAAGGGAAAAAATTATTCCGTAATGATTTTAAAGGTATACAGGTATCCTTGCTGGATGCGGTTCAAAAGATCCGACCGATCGGTATCGGAGACCGGATTACGTTTCGGATCCAGGGTATCCCTTTACAAGCGACCATCACCAGTATCCGCGCTCGCACCAAAGAATCGATTCGACCTTATTTCTATTTTGTGTTTCCCCCCGACGTATTGAAAGATGCCCCCCAAACGATTTTCACCGCACTGAAGGTAGAAAAAGATGAGATCGCGCGTCTTCAAAACAAGATTGTGAGCCGCTTTCCGAATGTCTCTGTCATCGATATCACGCAGACTGTCTTGGTATTGGCCAAAGTGCTGCGCAAACTGTCCGGCATCATACGCTTTTTTATGGCCTTCAGCATTAGCGCCGGCATTCTCATTATCGTCAGTTCCCTGATGGCGACCCGCTTTGCCCGCATTAGAGAAGCGGTATATTTCAAAATCTTAGGTGCACGCGCAACTTTTGTTCTCAAAGTCTTTACGCTGGAGAATCTACTCATCGGCCTATTCAGCGCAGCGCTTGCACTGATTCTATCCCAGACCGGCAGTCTCATTATCAGTAAAACGATATTGAACATAAATTATAAACCGTTCTGGGGCGCGGCAGCGATGATGGCAGGGGGGACCATTGCTTTGGTTTTTATGGTCGGCCTGATGTCTTCCATCACCATTCTCAAGAAAAAACCGGTGGTTTTCCTGCAGGAACAAACCGATGAATGATAATAATGTGTGAAACGCAAATGCTGAATGTTCCCCGATTATTTCCATATTTAACCGTCTTCGTCACTTTGGCGGCGGTCGCATGCGATCAGGATCCGGGCGTTTTTCAAAAGGAAGCGGCTCCGAATTATAAGGGCACTATCGTAGCGGTGGGAAATAGCTTGACAGCCGGTTTTGGTGTTTCCGAGGAGGAAGCTTTTCCGGCGCTACTTGAAAAAGAATTAATCTCCAAAGGGCATCCGTATAAAGTCATCAACGGGGGCATTAGCGGAGAGACAAGCAGTGGCGCCCTTTCGCGAATAAAATGGGTATTAACCTTGAAACCGGATATCGTTATTCTTGAAACCGGTGCCAACGACGGCTTTCGAGGGATCGACCCCTCATTGATTCAAAAAAACATAAGAGAAATCGTAAGGATCATAAAAAGGGAAAATGTCATCGTCATCCTGGCGGGTATGCGTATGGTCGAGAATCTGGGGTCGGAATATACGACCATTTTTTCCAGGATTTACTCGACGATTGCCGAGGAAGAAGACCTCCTTTTCATTCCCTTCTTTCTTGAAGGGGTTGCCGGAAAGAGACAATACAATCAACCCGACGGCATCCATCCTACCGCCCCAGGATACCGGATTATCACCAAACGGGTGTATCCATATGTTCTTGAAGCGATAAACAAGCTATCAGCGGTCCGCAATCAGTAATCAGATATTGATGAATGCGTACAAAGCCGAATTTTTCAAGTGTTTGGTGTTTCGTGTTTATTTTTTAGCTTAAGATATATGTTTTAATATCAACTTGTTAGAGTACGAAACACCAAACACCAAATACGAAACACTAACATCACAAAAGTGGCATCAAACGGATGTCCGACAGAACCTGCTTGACTCTCATTTTTACGTAATCGTTGGGCCTGATGGGAGACAAACGATGGGGATTCGGTAAAATCGCCGCTAAAAGGGCTGCCTGTCGCAGATTGAGTTCGTTAGAATGCCGCTTGAAATAGACCATGGACGCCGCTTCGGCTCCCATCACTCCCGTTCCCCAGTCAACCGTATTTAGGTAAATTTCCAGAATTCTACCCTTATCCCAGAGCAATTCGATTATTGCCGTGTAATAAGCTTCCGCAGCCTTGCGCAGTATGCTGCGCACCGGCAGCAGATAAACCGTTCTTGCCGTTTGCATGGATATGGTACTGGCGCCTCTGAGGCGCTGTCCCAACAGCATGTCTTTTGTAGCCTTACGGATTTCTATTATATCAAATCCGTGATGGCCTAGGAATCTCTGATCTTCGGCGGCCAGCACGGCTCTTCGCAGGTACGGTGATATTTTTTCCAACGAACGCCAAATGTAGGTTGGACGACGGTACGGCTCCGATTTGATAAGGTGGCCGGTGTATTCCCATATTACCCGCATGGTAGTCGGTGGATTTATATATCTCAAAATGGCAACCTGAACGAAAGTCAAAAACAATAGTAGTGCCGTTAGTCTAATGCCGAACTTGATCAGTTTGCGGTAAATTCGTTTCGTTCCTATTTTCCAGCGATGATGTGCCATATCAATGCCGCAGTTTTTTTTAAGCTCCTTGTCAGGCAAGAGTACCCGGTTAAATGTCCCCTCACCCTTGCCTTTTAATCCTTAATGTATTGTATCTTATTTAATTCATCTCTTATCAATCTTTTTCCGATTTTGCCCGATTTCTTTTCCAACATGAATCTGAAATCGGCATCGAGATTCCTGCCGTTAAAGTCAAGAGGGGGATGTATCGATAGACGATGGGGTATCTATGATCACTGGAGCAAAGGGCAATCTTCACCATGTTTTTTTGGTTCCGGATTCGTTACTCTTGTCGATTAAAAAGGGCCTTGACACCTTCTGATTCTTTCGGCTATTTCACATAAATAGTACATAACTATAACCAAATTCAGCACTTTTTGTTGTGGCGTTATAAACACTGCTGAACGACAACAGACAAGAGGTAATCATGCTTAAAGCCAATGAAAATAGGGTTGTAGAATTTTTACTACAGTGCAAACCGGGTCCGCCCAGGATCAGGCCGGGCTGGAAAGTAGATCGAGATGGTCAACCGTTTTTGATGCCGGGCATTGGCGGCATCACGCTTAATGTACAGGTCGGAGATTCGGCTTTCGGCTTAGCCGGTGATCACGTTGAGCCGGGTGTGAGCTGTTCGGCCAATCCGCAAAAGTTCATGGAATTTCCGAACGATTCTCTTCAGCTGTTTGGTTGTGTCGGTAACAGGGCGGAAATCATTTCCGGACGTTCCAAGGGTGCCAAGGGCATCGTTACCGGGCACCATGGCGGGTCTGAGCATATCATGGTGGATTTTGCGCGAGCGGTCAGGGAAAAGATGACCTATGATGACATCATTATGATCAGAGCCAGGGGGCAGGGTCTGAAACTGCTGGATTATCCGGATATTAAACTGTTTAATCTGGACCCATCGCTCCTGAAGAAAATGAACATCAAAGAAATCGGCAATGGAAAACTTCGCGTACCGGTCACAACCCTGGCACCGGCAGCTTGTATGGGATCGGGTGTGGGGCGGCCCCATGTGGGAACAGGCGATTATGACGTTATGACAAGCGATCCGGAAACCGTAAAGAAGTATAAATTGGACAAGATACGTTTCGGTGACTTTGTGGCCCTGCTGGATCATGACAACTCCTTTGGAAGGGCCTACCGGCAAGGCGCGATCTCGATCGGCATTGTAACGCACAGTGACTGTCTATTGGCCGGTCACGGACCGGGAATTACCACCCTGATGACCTGTCCAAAACCGCTCATCGAGCCCACGATTGTCGCCAAAGCCAATATCGCTGATCTGTTAAGAATCGGCTCAAGGCGGCCGTCAAAGTAATGTGAGTAGGGCACATTCGTTCTTTACAATATTATAGACGGTAACGATCTTGCGACACCGATTCCCACCAAGCCGGGAGATCGACCAGAGTACGATCGACTTCTTCAAGACGTGAGCAGCCGAGAAGCGCGATGGTCTGGTCGATTTCTTCGGCAAGAATCGCCTGTACCCGCTCGACTCCGGATTGTCCGGCCGCAGCAAGCCCCCAAATCCAGCTTCGTCCCGTCATCACAGCCCGCGCACCCAGAGCGATCGCTTTTATCACGTCGGAACCGCGGCGTACACCTCCATCTAGGATGATATCAGTATCATCGCCCACGGCATCGGAGATGCCGATCAAAGCCCGAATGGAACTGGGAAGACCATCGAGTTGCCTTCCACCGTGGTTGGAAACGATGATTCCTTCAACACCGCAATCGACTGCATGGCGTGCATACTCTGGTGTTATGATTCCTTTCACAAATAACGGACCTTTCCAGAGTTCTCTCAGCCAAAAGAGATCCTCCCAGTCGGCCGAGGCGTTTATAAGGTGCTGATTGATAAAGGCGCTGTGGCTCATCGTGTCATCGCCATCGGCAAGGCCTGTAAAATTCCGAAAGTCATAAATCATTTTTGGAAGGCTTTTTTTGGCGCGTCGCTGTACATCGTCTAAATTGTGCATGGCGTCTGTGCCTTTCAAGCCTCCTGCATGAATCATCTGAAACAGCTCTCTTATCTGGTTTGTTGTCTGGGTTTTCATGGTGCCGATGCCCCTTTCGCGAAAGTGAATTAAATTCTATAGCATTCAACTGGAAATGACAATTTGCAAAATGCCCTATTTAATTCGCATATTCTGTTGACAATTCCTGGTTGTCTTCGCTAATAAGACGCTATCATTATGTTGAAACATTGGATTAACCTATTATACGGGGCTGCCTCCCAAACTGAACTGGAGATCGTGTATGAACCGTTTCCTAAACACAAGCTATATTCAATTTATATCTAATTGGCGGGTCTGGGGGGCTGTCGGCCTATCGGTTATCCTAATACTTGCAACCGGGGCCACCGCCCTTTCAGAAAGGAGTCATCCTTTGATAAAACTAGAGACCAGTATGGGTGAGATTGTTTTGGAACTCGACGAAGATAAAGCGCCAAAGACCGTAGCCAGCTTTCTTTCATATGTGGCGGATGGTCACTACGACGGTACTGTCTTCCACAGAGTCATCGATGGGTTTATGATCCAAGGCGGCGGCTTTACCGCCGACATGGAGCAGAAGTCGGCTCAATCCCCCATTGAAAACGAGGCTGACAACGGGCTGAAAAACGAATCCTACTCAGTGGCCATGGCCCGGACTCAGGATCCGCACAGCGCCACGGCTCAGTTCTTCATCAATGTCAAGAACAACGACTTTCTGAATCACACATCCAAAACCGAAAAGGGTTGGGGCTACGCGGTCTTTGGTAAGGTGGTGAAGGGTCATGACGTTGTCAACAAAATCAAAGCCGTCCCAACCGGTAGGAAAGGTGTTTTTGACGACGTGCCGCAGACGCCCGTGACCATCATCAAAGCCGCAGTTGTGGAGCAGTAAAAGAGACTATTCTTCGATTACGAGTTGGAGATCCTCGGCGTAGGCAAAAAGAGCCGGTGTCCCCCCTGTATGTAGAAAAATAACGGTCTCATTTTTGCCGATCTTTCCCTGACGGATGTGATCGATGAGCCCAGCCATTGCTTTACTTGTGTAGACCGGATCAAGGATGATTCCTTCTGTTTTTGCTACCAATCTCAACGCTTCGCGGCATTCGGGCGTCATCACCCCATAACGATCTCCCACATAATCATCCTTATTGTGGATATCCTCCGGACGAAAAACGATATTGAGCCCAAGCCGCTCGGCAGTCGCATTGGCAATACGGGCAATATCCGTACTTCGATCTTCGTCCCAGCGGATGGGTGTTATACCGACTACTTTGGTTTTACGACCCAGCGCTTTCACCCCGAGCGCTATACCGGCCGGTGTAATATTGGCGCCGGACAGGTAAATATAATCAGGTTCTTTACCTTGTTCCTGGATCTGCTCATCAAGCTCTAAGAGTGCGTTAACGTAACCGATGGCTGACAGCGAGAGCGTCGGCAAACCAAAGGGGTTCATGAGGTAAGGTTTACGTCCCTTCTCCCTCAGCTTTTCCGTTTTTTCTTCGAGCAATGGAGGAAGCTGCTGCAAGTCCTCCCCGTCCACAATCGTTATTTCGGCTCCCAGGAGATGGTCTATGAGGAGATTGCCCTGTAGAGCGGCACCTTTTACGCCATGGGCGAGGATCAAAACCGTATGCATGCCGATCCTGCAAGCTGCGGCAGCCGTTTGGCGGCACCAGTTTGATTGTGAGCCTGAACCAATGACGATGGTATCCGCTCCCTGCTGCTGAGCTTCGGCAAAGACAAATTCCAACTGCCGGGTCTTGTTCCCACCAAAGGCAAGGCCCGTACAGTCGTCACGCTTTATCCAGATTTCCGGTCCCCCCAGCGCTTCAGTCAGGCGAGGACAAAATTCTAAGGGCGTTGGAAGATGAGCAATCTGAAGCCTAGCGAATTCATCGATGCGAGACTGCAAATTTTCCCTGGAAAGGATATGACTTTCTTTTGTCATGATCATAAACTCCTTGTGATATATTTCGGACCATTCATTACAGATAAAAAACTACTCCAATCCTGGCGGCGGGACAAAACCGTGAAATTCGCGTTCCAAAAGACGCGCAAATTGGATACATGTGTAATCGCCATATTGCGGCCCGATGATCTGAACGCCGACTGGCAAGGTATCACTGGCAAATCCCGCCAGAGCCACAGTGGATGGCAGGTAGAAGTTGCACGAATACCCCGCCCAGAACATTTGTGTCGTCGACGGCTGTGGTTTGCCGTTGACCATGATCATGCGTTCCCAGCGCTCGCCCTTTTGATTGTGGGGAAAGGCCGTGGTGCTGGCAGCGGGACATAGCAAAAGATCATATTGTCGGAAAAAATCAGCCCATGCCAGCCGCATTCGATGGCGATCTTCATTAAAATGGAGCCAGTCTTTGTGATACATCGCTTGGGCCCGAACCAACTGAGCCGGATAGCTCTCATCGTTTGGATTGAGTGAATTCAACATTTCGAGATTTTTTTGAAACTCCTCCGAGGTAAGACGTTTTGCGGTTGCCGCGCGCAGCAGCTGAACATAGTTGCGATACGCTTTTTGGGAATCAATACTCGGCGGTGCATTCTCATTAATCGTTACTTTGTTTTTTCTGAGAAAATCTACAATGTTCCGAATTTGCTTTTGGACTTCTTCGTCGACCTCCGCCTCGGGATCGGTATAGACGACAGCGACTCTATAGTCACTTATTCTCTTTTTCATCGGCTTCGGCAGCGTTAGTTTCCATCCGGCTCCGTCGATATGATCCGGGCCAGCCATGACGCCCAATGCGATAGCAAGATCATCGGCGCTGCGCGCCAGCGGTCCAACCACGGATATATCCGTTGGCGCCACCACCCCGGGGAGCGCTTGCCCCCGGGGCGAAACAATACCGTACGTCGGCTTATGGCCGAAAACACCGCAGTAATGTGCCGGATTGCGAATTGAGGCTCCGATATCGCTTCCGGCCTCAAGAGCCGTTAATCCACCTGCGAGGGCCGCGCCGGATCCGCCGGAAGAACCGCCGGGAACCCGGCCGATGTCCCAGGGGTTATTGGTGGTTCCATAGATATCATTGAAGGTTTGCCAGTCAGCAAGATAACGCGGCACGTTGGTCTTTCCGAAAAGTACCGCCCCTGCGCTGAGAAGACGATCCACAACCACAGCGTTTTTCTTTGCATAATTGTTCTTATGTTCCATTACGCCCCAGGTTGTCGGCATCCCAACCACATCATAGGATTCTTTGATGGTCATGGGTATCCCGTGAATCGGTCCCCAAATTTCACCTCTGCTCAATGCGTTATCAGCAGCATCAGCACGTTTGTGGGCCGCTTCCACATCCATAAAAATAATCGCATTGATTTTGGAGTTGTAACGCTCGATGCGTTCAAGGTAAATATCTAACAGCTCAAGGCAACCTAACTTTTTGCGACGTATCATTGATGCGAGCTGTTTGGCTGAGCGAAATGGTATATCGACCATAATCTCCTCCTTGGGTTCGTATTATTCAAATTACCACCCAAAATTTAGTGATTGATAGAGTTATCAAAATGAAATGCCTGCTGCAATATAGAAAATATTTATTTCCGGAAACGTCATGGACGCTGATGATACAGGTATTTTATCAATTTCAAAACCATTTTTCGATTAACTTATTGCACTTACGGGATATACAGATTAAAAAAAAGCTTATGATGAATGCAAAATCGACAGTTTTAAACTGAACCAGAGGTGATTTATGGAAAAAGTATTGGTGTTAGCGACGAGTTTCTTGGATGATCTGATAACTCACCCGAAGGAAGAAGGAGAAGCAGGTCAGATTCTTTTCGATCTGGCTGAAGGTTCCGGTGGAAGAATTGAAGTCGAATACAATTGTGAGAGAGACCCGAGGAAACCATTACTTTCGGAGGAATTGGCCGGTACGGTTGCGATCATATCCGATCTTGAGCTGTATTCTCGTGAGTTACTGCAGAAAGTAGGGGGTGCCAATGGGGGTGCATTGAGACTGATATCAAGATATGGGGTGGGTTTTGATGCCGTCGATCTTGAGGCAGCGACACAATACGGTGTTTTGGTCACCAATTGCCCGGGATGTAATGCGTTACCCACGGCTGAACTGACGGTGATGACAATTTTGGATGTGGCCGGACGACGAATCCCTCATTATGAAACGGCCAGTCTGGGAAAAACAAAAGAGGGGCCGTCTCGTTTGGATGTCTCGGGTAAAACGCTCGGAATTATCGGAACCGGTGCCATTGGAAAAAATGTATTTAAGCTGATGAAAGGATTTAATATTAAAGGTGTGGCTTATGATCCTTATCCAGATGAACAATGGGCGGAGCAGGTGAATATGCGATACCTGGGTTCCCCGGATTTGATATGTGAACATGCAGATATTATAACGCTGCATCCAGCATCCAACGACACCATTATCACCGAAAGACAGATTGATTTAATGCGCTCCACTACCGTCTTAATAAATTGTGCCAGAAGACACCTCGTAGATAACGAAGCGGTTTATCAAGCGGTTAAACAAGGAAAAATCTGGGGCTACGGGCTTGATGAGGTATGGGATCTTAATTTACCTTTGGAAGGACTCAACATTGTTGTGAGCCCCCATGTCGGTTCAGATACCGATATGGGAAAAATCGGTATGCAAATAATGTCCGCTCAAGCAGTGGTTGACTATATGCGAGGAATAAGGCCTCAGTTTATCGTAAATACGGCGGTATTGAGTTCACCGGTGCATAATCATCTGAAAAATCGAACGTGAAGAATAATTTAACAAGGAAGGAGTCGTGTCGGTCTTCGTAAATGAAAATCCGTAACGTCCAAAGTATAAATATTCAGTTTTTCTCTTAAAAGACGAATAATCTGTCTCAACCAAAGTTCAAGTCGAACTACCCTGGCCACCCGAACAGCTTCGGCTAAATACAAAGCGAAAGACGCTGGTTATCCTTTCTGGTGAAGTAATCCGTACGAGTGTGATAGGCATGGCTATCGCCTTCAATCCATTCTATAAAACCCTTCTTGCAGTGTAGTGTCGGCGGCCGACGTGAGTTCAGATAAGATTTGAGCAGTTATAGCGCTTTGAGTTTGGTCAGTATGCCTAAAACCTTAATCTGTGGACCGATTTACGGGAAGTGTCATGCATCGAGGACCGCCGCCTCCCTTGATGATTTCGGACATCTCGATTTCAATAGTCTCAAATCCGTTTTTTCGCAATTGGTCATTGATCCTTCGGTTACATGACGCCGCAATCACCTGTTTATTCCCTAAAGCCAGCACGTTTGTGCCCATTGTCTCCTGTTCGTCCTTTGATACAGCAATAATTTTAAAGCCAAATCCTTATCATATTGACGAAGCCTTTTGACAGGATCGGGGCCCTGGCCCCGTTGATGCCACTTTGCCTGAACCTTATTGATTGGTTTCTGAATTTCAAAGTAGGTCGGTGGGCACATGATCACGCACCGGAGTGGCGAATATTCGTCTTGTGTACCGTATTGAATCATGGGTGCCTGATCGCCATCCTGAAAAATCCATTCCGTCAACCGAAAATCAGCAAGGTGTCCTATTTGATTGTCAAATTTTTGACTTTTCCTCTGAGGGGCCAAGGGGATACATGGAAATTCCACGCATCATAATCCTTTGAAATTATGCAATTTATGGTTTGATTCGTACTGGCATAAGGCTTGCAGAAACCTGAAGATTGCAGTGATACAACATTGAACAAACGCACAATTAGGGAGCCGTCAGTATAATTTCTTGGGGCCTGTATCCGTTGATGCGGCATAAAAAGAGGAGACACGTCTTTGGCATTCGCTCTTGAGGAAGACACAGTACTCGGAAACAAAAATCTCAGTATTTTGAAAGAAAACCTGGGTATTATCTTTCCAGAGGTTTCAAGCATCAACGAGCGTTTCCTCATGCAGCTTACCAGCAAACATCTAAAGAACGCCTATATGCGCCAGGCGGTTGAATGCCATCCGAAAACCGTAAGTGGCCTCGGCCAGCAGGAGCAAAAGGTGCGTCAAACTCGCTATCAGCTTTTGTTTCAAGCTTACAATACACTGCTGCCCCATGTGAAAGCCATCCAAGAGAATACACCGCCTGTGGAGGGTAAATGGGGTGCCCCCTATTTTTCCACTGACTGCAGCAATCGAACCATTCTTGCGGTGGGAGGAGCCAAAGGTGGTGTGGGTAAGTCGGTGATTTCGGCAAATCTGGCGGTGGGATTGTCTCTATTGGGACAAAAAGTAATACTCGCCGATCTCGACCTGGGAGGTGCTGATGTGCACCTTTATGTGGGGGTTAAATCCCTGCCTAAGACATGGAATGATTTTCTGGAAAAAAGAGCCGAGGCTGGTACGATTGAAGATATTCTCACCCCCACAGCTTTTGATGGGCTAACATTGATAGGAGGTGACGCTTCGAAGCTGGGTAGTGCCAATCTTCCCTATGCCCAAAAGCAAAAAATTATTCGACATCTCAAGGAATTGGATTGCAATTACATTATTATAGATCTTGGTGGGGACACATCGTTTAACGTACTTGATTTCTTTCTGCTTGCCGATTACAAAATTGTGGTTACAGGCGCAGAGCCGGCTTCAATTTTAGACAGTTACAGTTTTATTAAAGTCGCCTTCCATCGTTTTCTTGAGCGGTTTTTGGCAGACTACCAATCGCTTAAAGACTTGAGTCAGCGTATTCGTGGAGGATTGCTGACCAAGGCGCGGGCAACGACCTTGCAATCGATTTTTCAGGAGGTTCGAAGCAAAGATGCCTCTGCATATGTGAATCTAATGGAGCAGTTTGAACAGTTCAAGTTATCCCTAGTGGTGAATATGGCTGAGAATCGCAAAGATGCCCGAATTGCCGAGTCGATGCAGCGCCTTTTAAAAGAAAATTGTCTTCTTGACGTCGGGATTTTGGGAGCCATTCCCTTTGACAGAACTGTCCGGAAAGCGGCACGAAAATTTACTCCAGCAGTTGTAGAAAATCCCCGGTGTCACGCATCGCAAGTGATTCATCAAATGCTTGCAGCCATTCTGTTACTCCGTGAACCGGAAGCCATTCGGGCCGAGCTTCTCGAAAAAACAGGCATTGTTCGAAAAGAAGCAAAAAAACGTATCGGTGCTGGAACGATGACGCTGGATGGCTTGTCTTTTGAACAAATAAACGCCCTCTTTGGCCGATCCCCCGGGCTCCGTCAGAACTTCCAAAAGATCTTGAGCATCATGGGAGGCTGAGGGAACTGTAATGTCAAATTTTTGTGGAGATTCAAGAACTTAGAAATTTGAAACTGCATGGGTGTAAACGGCCTATTGCAACCACGGTAACGTCGAAGTAAATCGCTAGCCAGTTGAAAGCAAATTGATTCTCCGGATGCAGACTAAAAATCCCAATACTTAAATTCCAAACAATATCCAAATTCCAATATCCAACACGCGGCGCAAGCGCTTGCGCTGCGCGTGATCGAAACATTCTAATGAGTGATCTAGTATCTCGTGGCCGATCTGAGTGTTTTGAATTTTGTATTTTGGTCATTGAATTTTATTTGGTATTTGTTTTTTGGTGCTTGGAATTTTCATGATTCCAAAAAATAATCGAATTTAAGCAAATCCAAGTAACACCGTGTCAAAATGACATGGCCCTACGATTGCACCCCCTGTATTGATTAATTTGAGTGCACCGGGTATAAAAGAACAACCGTTTCCGACTTGAAGTGTAATATCAACGGATCAGATATATACCGGACGAGGGTGTTATCTGGATTTTATTACGAATGATCGTTTGGAGGCTGTTAGAATGAAACGGCTTGTTATAGGAATATATTGTGTTTTTGCCTTAACGGCGGGTTGTGCCAACAACATGACCGTCTCTCCGGATCCACGAGAGAGTCTGATTGAAAACCTGTCGCGAGATTTATCCGAGATCAATCTGATTGTTGAAAATGCTCGGAAAGTATACAGGCAAGAACCTTTGAAATTTACGATCTTAAATGCATGGAGCCTCACCAGGCGAAAGCAGGTTGAAATGGTGGGTCGCGGTACGGCAAAAATTTATAATGTGATACAGAAATCCACCATTGAGATTCCAACACAAAAGGAAACGATCGTCATCGATGTTTCAAAGATTCAGGTGGGTGAGGAAAAAATATTCGGGGTGGCAACACCTGGAAGAGTCGTTGCCTTTGATGAGCCTGCACGATTGTTGGCGGAGGCAGGCGGGTATCCGATTCGACTCTATGATTCGGCTCTAAAACTGGATTCAACGGCCATTGAAGCCATTGATCAATACGTAACGCTAACATCCACGTTTGAAAATACTGCGAAAATTGTCTTGGAAAAGGTTATCGAAATTCAGGAAAAATACAATGACTCCTCTGTATCTATTGAACGATTCAATATTCATTTTCCATTGATTTCCATCGACATCCAGTTCAAATTTAGACCCTTTTAGTCTATGGTGGAGACGAGATGTCAACTGTATCGATTGTTCGACAACAAAACGATAACGTTGAGGCGGCTGTTAGAAAGTCTGTCTCACTCACCCCGGCTTTTGATTCCATTCGATGGAAAGATGCAACGGTTCTCATCAAACCCAATATCGTTAACCCCTCCAAGTCTGGCTCGGGGATGATCACCGA
>JAHEHB010000571.1 GCA_024644775.1 Deltaproteobacteria bacterium | reverse complement strand
CCGGGATAACAAACTCCAACTTTCGAGGCAGCATAGTTGAACCTTATTGTGTTGTTTTCCGTAAAGTCTTGATCCACGTATCAAGTTGCTGATGCAATTGAGCTGAAATGGCTTTAGACCTTGCCTGCTGTGCTGTGACAATTGCCGCCGATATATCACCACGAGCTGCTAATGTCTTAGCGATTGACCATAGCAGCTTAGCCTTAGCATTTTGATTAGAAACCAATTCTATTTGTTGCTCGTCAACCTTAATTGCCTGGTTGAATTTAGCATCAGCGCGGTCGGATTGTTCTAATAACCCGAGAGCTATCCCGCAGCTCCTCAAATAGCTGCTGAGTTCTTTTTCCGATTGATCACTTGTCTCGAATTTGTTGACAGCTTCGGATAGGATGTGTAACGCTTTGTTTTTGTTTCCAAATTTTAGAAGCATCCTGGCATGGTCAAGCATTGTTTCAGGTGTCATATATTTAGGATGTGAGTAAATATAATCATAAATAGATTCAGCCTGATCGTACATGCCATAACCAGGGTAATCACGTGAGGCGGTCAAATTCAATCGCCAACCTATGTTTGAGGGAAACCTGTATGCCATACCCGCAGATAAGACCGCCACAAAAAGTAGAGTGCCGAAAATAGAGATTACAGTCCAAAGCCCTCTAATACGCTTGATCCAACCATACTGAATAAATATATCAGAAGCCCATACCACGACGCCAATACTCAGAAATAACTCGCCAATCTCATCCGATTTGGCTACGGGATGTACAAGAAAGAAATAAGGCACTGTTAGGAATATTAAAACTATTCGAGTTGGAATCAACGGAAGACCAAGAGTCTGAACTCTATTTTTCAGCCGTGGAAACCAAAGAGAAACCGTTACGGAAAAAATTGACCACCCGAGTACAATATAAGCCAGAAGCCTATGATAAGGTAAGTCCTGCAGATATTTGAGGTTGTGAATATTAAACTCATTCTGTAGATTGGCATAGTAAAAAAAAGAAGGTTTCGGAATATGAAGTATGCTTTGTCCCCAACTGATTTCTTCAGCTCCAATGAAGAATGCGGTTAAACTGATCATTGCCCACACCACTTTTTGTGAACGCCGAACGGGTTTAAATAACAATGCGATCAACAGCATGCTCGATAGACCATAACTTATCGATGTGAAATATTCGCCCCATTGACCTTCAGTGATTAAAAATATTGTGTAGCTAACAGGACGGGAGTGATAGAGGTAAAAAACAAATGCTACGGCGGCCCCAATAAATATACCATAAGAAATAGTCTCAAAAGCATTGTGGTTTACGGTACTTTGTTTCATAGTTGGGGTTGATTATTTTGATAAATATTTCAGCTTATATTCTTTTCATTCCCACTTAAAAAATCTATCTTTCGTCATCTTGACTTTGTCCTCCACCCCATGCCTTTTTCCCTTTGCCTTTTTCTTCTGACTTCTGTCATCTATCCGCTGATCTCTGACCTCTGACCTCTGTCATCTGTCCTCCGTCCTAATGCATCCCATCCAATACAATCACGACCCGGCATTCTCTCATGAACAGCAGGTGCTCCGAGGCACTGCGAAGCTTGGCGGCATCCGCGTTGCTGATGATAAAGTCGCAACGACCCGGCAAAATAGTTTTAAGGGCCTTGACGATCAATGGATTGTAAGAAACCCGGGGATGAAATTTGGCCTTCCACAGGTCGGTCGTATATCGGACCATGCCGTGCTGGACGGCGAATTCACGACTGACAAAAGCCGGCCCGAACACCTCCTCCAGGTTTTCATCCATTATTTTAGGTGCAAGGACAGGTACTGCCTGAATATTCCTGGCGTCCACCACCATGCCGGTAAAAATTTCCGATGAACGCGAGCGGGTTCGCAACTTCGAAGCACCCTTGGGCTTAAAAACCTGTTTGATGGGTTCGATCTGCCGGATTTCCGGAGGTAGAATGAGTTGGGAAAACCCACCACTAAGTGACATCTGTGACCAGGCTTCAACGGTTCCGTCGTATTTATGTTTCCTCAGTGTTTTGATTTCCGGCGCATTTTGAGCCATATCCCTTAATTGTTTCATGATGGATGGAAAATTTTCGACGATATCGATAACCCGGTTCTGGGAATCTATGCGAAGGCTGACAATGGTTTCCAAAATATTATGGCCTGCTTTGGTGATGGCCTCTGAAAGGATTTCCTCGTCCTGATCCCTTGGTTTGGGAGGATAGGTGTATGGTGCCGGGACTCCAACGCCTTTTGCCTCCACAACACCGGTGGTCCAGTCGATAGATCCGTTTTTCTTGATTTCGATCAGCGAACGGGGGTCGGCACCATTTCCGGTGGCGGAAATAAGGGTTAACATCGCAACGACAAACGCCTTGGTCAACGGTTTTTTCATTTATCTATTTATACCTGTCGTGGGCAAAATGATGGCAACTTGCATGTATTTATCCGTCGCGGGTTCAGAGGTTCGAGGCGCAGGGCTCACGGCGTAAGGTGTAAGGCAAAGGGCAGACGGTTAATTTGGGAAAACAATTTGAAAATTTCCAAATTCAGTTATCTATCCTCTGAGAGCTGCCTTCTGTTCCCCGAACGTCTGGCATCTCTTGTGACACCTAAAAAGTTGCAGTCGGTTTTATCCTGGGCCGCTTTGTATTTTAAAGATTGGGTTGAGCTTACTCCAAGCTTTGTTAGGTTTAGTTGAACTCAACCTAATCTAAATTTTGCCGATGGTATTGCGAAATGAGAAACCCAACAACTGCCGATTTCGGAACTGGCCGTTTTTCAGACCAGCGGCTGCGCTGAACTTTGAACCGCTTAACCCTGTTATTGTATATAGGAGATCAGACAAACGAAGTCAATATTGGGGTGAGGAGTGCTTGGGGTCTTATTTTATTTTTTTATACCTAAATCCTGCCCATCCTGTTGATCCTGACAGAAAATAGAATGGCATTTTGTTGAGTTTCCTTTTCGATTTG
>JAHEHB010000196.1:2585-9634 GCA_024644775.1 Deltaproteobacteria bacterium | reverse complement strand
GCATGGGGTGACGTATTCGTTCAGGGCTTTGTAGACGCTTGATATGGTTTCGAATTTTTTTGCACGTATACCCCGCAGTAATGGGATGGTTTGGATTGCCGCGTATTGAAATCGATCCATTCCGATCCGAAGATACAACGATGGAGCAGGCATCCGGACAATCCATGGTACATGACGTGATTTCCTTCATATCTTAAAAAAACCCCCTCCATATTCGCCCGGTTTCTCCACCGACGATCATTGACGGACCAGTTTCAATCTGCGAAAACACCCAATCTTTTTCAACACCGATAAAAAGTTGCCGATAAAATGTGGCCGCGCGCCTAACTAGTGTCCGTCCAGGGATGAGATAATTTTTGCAAGATCAAGGCGGGCGAGAATTTTAACCACAGGAATACATTGAGTATTTTGAGGATTAAAATTCGGAGCCCAACGCCGATATTGCGTAAATTGGCCATTTCTGGATGGGCACTAACTAATTGACAATTATATCCTATTTCTTTATATTCACCAAATTCAAACGGCAATTCTTAAATTCATCTTTCATTGATCTCTTTAAATCACTATATAATAATATTCAGGAATATGCCATGAATCCGGTTAATTACAAACTTCGCCTCGCACCAAATTTGAAAAACTTTACATTTTCTGGAACCACAGAAATTCATTTTGTCACAGTCGAGCCGATCGAGACCATCTATCTAAACGCACTCGAGTTAACGATTCATCAGTGCAGTATACGCAAAAACAACACGTTTGTTTCGTGCCCATTTCAATTGGATGGTGATAACGAATCATTAGAGATTTCATTGCCCGGAGTAACATCCGGGACACTACAGTTGAAAATAGACTATACGGGACAAATCAACGACAAGCTGGCCGGTTTTTACCGAAGCAGCTATGGTCCGGAGGAAGCTCGGAACTATATTGCCGTCACGCAATTTGAAGAAAGCGATGCCCGCAGAGCGTTTCCCTGTCTAGACCACCCGCGACACAAAGCCACCTTTGATATCGAAATCGTTTCTGACGAAAACCTTGTTGCCATATCCAATGCGCCGGTAAAAAAATTAGCATCATATTCAGAGGGCAAAACGGGTGTCCGTTTTCAGCAAACCCCCAAGATGTCTACCTATCTTGTGTTCTTTGGCGTTGGCGATTTTAACGTAACCGAGGATACGACCGACTCCCGGGTCCGCATTGTTACAATTCCCGGACGGGAAAACTACAGACGATACGGACTTGAATTCGGTACAAAAGCGCTTCGATTTTGTGAAGACTATTTTAACATCCCCTATCCACTTCCAAAACTTGATTTGATTGCCGTTCCGGATTTTGCCTTCGGTGCCATGGAAAACTGGGGGGCGATCACCTTTCGCGAAAACCTGCTGCTGTATTATCCAGGCATTACCTCGAGGGCGGGGGAGGAAAGAATCTGTGAAGTCATTGCCCATGAAATCGTCCATCAATGGTTTGGCAACCTTGTGACCCCATCGGATTGGCGATATCTTTGGCTTAACGAAAGTTTTGCAACCTATTTCGGGTTTGGCGTTGTTGCCCATTATCATCCCGAATGGGATACCTGGGATCAGTTTTTAGATTCGATGACAGATACCGCGTTAGAAAGAGATTCTTTGAATAAAACATTTTCTGTAGAAATTCCAAGCGGTGAACACGTTGTTATCAATACCGCCACCGCTCCGATTATCTACAATAAAGGGGGAAGCATACTCAGACAAGTGGAAGGCTATATCGGTGCCGAGAACTTTAAAGAAGGGTTGCGTGACTATCTAAATAAGCATTCGTATGGATGTGCCGCCAGTCATCACCTCTGGGAAGCCTTTGAACGGGTATCTGAAAAGCCTATCGTAGAGATGATGAAGGGCTGGATCGAAAATCCCGGATTGCCGTTGCTCCAAGTGAAACGCGACGGAGGCAATCTTGTGATCACACAGAAACGGTTTACTTACCTCCCCAATGAATCTGATCATACATGGCTGATACCGATTTCCGTTCGAACTATTGACGACTCGGGGAATTGTAAAACATTTACGACGTTGCTGGAAAACAAAACCACTTTGGTTCATATTGGCAGTGACACCGTTGCCTATAAAGTGAATGACGGGCAGACAGGATTTTATCGAACGAAATACCTGGATCGCGGGAATCTGGATGCCCTCGGAAAACTTATCCTGCAAAAGAAACTTTCAGCGACAAATCGATGGGGGATTGAAAATGATCTATTTGCACTTGTCCGAAGCGGTGATATGTCCATCGGTAATTATTTTGAATTCCTCGCAAATTACCAAAACGAAGCGGCGTTTCTACCGTTAAGCAGCATCGCAGATAACCTGTTTCACGCATATCTCATTTTCGAAGGTGATCTCAAACAACAGGCGGCATCGATTGGCAAATCCTTGCTTGAAGGTGTGCTGGATAATATCGGATATGAGCCGAATCCGGCGGAGGGTCATACGTTAACCGTCCTTAGAGATCGAATCATCTGGCATGCCTTGGTATACGGTTCAAGGGAGGCGCAAACGTTTGCTCAAAAACAGGTCAACAAGCTTCTGGGGAATCAACGCCTTCACCCCGATATCCAAAAAAGCATCATGCAGGCCGGTGCACTGTTAGAGGGTAAAAAGGCGTATGGCTGGTTGGAGAAAAGATTTCAAATTTCCGAAAGTGAACACGAAAGTATGAACCTTTTGATGGCCATTGGATGTTTTACGGAAAAGGAAGTGGTCAAAAAGGCACTCCGATTCGCTTTAGATAATGTACCGCCTCGAAATAAATTTATTCCGATCATGTCAGCGTCCGGTAATCCGTATGCCATTCCCTTTATGTGGGACTGGTACCTTGCGCATAAAGAGAAACTTGAAACCTTCCATCCACTTTTGTATGAAAGGGTCATCGCAGCGATTATTCCCATCTGCGGTCTTAAAGACCCAAATGCTGTAGAAGCGTTTTTTACCGATTATATTAAAGAGCATGCCGAGCTCAAAGATACCATCCAAATGTCTCTTGAACGGCTTGCAATAAATGTTCACCTGAAAAATAACGGTTGAACCCAAAAGTATGCACAACCATCCTTTGAATCACTACAGTTTCCGGTTGATTCTCGTTTTTATGACGATTACCGGATCGGTCTTCCTCATTCTATCCCCAAGTTGCGCTGGGCAGGACCTTATTATCAATTCCGATTCACAATTCAGTTATGCAGAAAATCTGTTCACAAAGGGCGAATATTCCCGTGCCATCGATGAATACAAACGGTTTATCTATTTTTTCCCGACGGACGAACGTGTCCACTTCGCCCACTATAAAATCGGCCGGGCATATTATAGCAGTCAAAACTACGAGACGGCTGTCGGTGAATTTAACAGATTGATCAATAAGATGTCGATTGGGCAGATGTCAAATAAGGCGCTTTTTGCAAAATCACATTGGCGAGTGAGCGAATGCTATGTTGCACTCGCACAGTTTAAAGCAGCGATTATTAGTCTCGAAAATCTGATTGCGCTTGTAAAAGACAGGAATATACTGGATGACGCCTACTACCGTATCGGCTGGGTTCATATCGAAACCGCATCTTTTGACAAAGCGATTGAAAGCTTCAGTAAGATAAATCCTGAAAACAAACCAAAGTTTCAAGTGGAACGGGTTATTACCGAGCTAAAGAAACCCCTTCAAATCCCCCGAAAAGACCCGACTCTTACAGGTTTTTTGTCTGTTTTACCCGGTGCAGGCTATGTTTACTGCGAAAGGTATCAAGACGCGCTGATCGCCTTTTTAGTCAATGCCGCGCTGATTTTTGCGGCGTATGAGTCTTTCGATAAGGATCTGAATGCCCTGGGTGCGATTATATCGGTTGTCGGTGTCGGTTTCTATGCGGGAAATATCTATGGCGCCACGACGTCGGCCCATAAATACAATCGCAAAAAGACCCGTGACTTTGTAGAAACCCTCAAACGAAACGTCAAAATTCAGCTTTCGGGCAGCTACCAATATAAAGAAATGACGGTTGCACTTCGTTATAGCTTCTGATATGGCAGTTTACAAAATTAGAAATTGTTTTCAGTTAGCAGCTAAACTTTAGGACCTCCACTTTATATGAATCGGCGCACATTTCTAAAAATTGCAGGACTCGGCAGTGTCTCGGTTGCGGCGTCATGTCGTTCTGAATCCGACAAAATCCTCTACACGCTAGTTCAGGCACCGGAGGACATGGTAACCGGAAAAGCCACCTGGTATACCTCTACATGCCGGGAGTGTCCCGCAGGATGCGGTGTTCTCGCAAAGAATCGAGAAGGCAGGGTGGTGAAGGTTGAAGGCAACCCATTACACCCCATTAACCGGGGAAATCTTTGCATTCGGGGTCAGGCCGCACTTCAAGGCATTTATAATCCAGACAGACTTCGCAAGCCATTGTTAAAAGAAAATAATCGGTGGCAGCCGATTTCTTTCAGACAGGCCGAAGCGATGCTGAGAGCCAAAGCAATGGAGGCTGCAGAACGGGGATCCAACCGAGTAAGGATGATATCGGAGGTGATCGGCGACAGCATGCTGTCGCTCTTTAAAGATGCTCTAAAACGCTGGCGATCAGAAGAACCCCTATTATATGAACCGTATGCCTATGAATCCTTAAAAACGGCCAACAATGAAATATTCGGCATCGAAGGACTCCCTTCTTACCATATGGAACAGTCAGACTTTCTGATCTCGTTTGGTGCTGATTTTTTGGAGACATGGCTATCACCGGTTGAATATGCACGAAAATTCAAGACCATGCATGCGGTCGACAAAAAGCAAAAAGGATGTTTTTTTTATATCAGCCCGTATCAATCCCTGACCGGTGCCAATGCCGATCGATGGATACCGTGCCATCCCGGTGGAGAGACTGCACTTGCACTCGGTTGCATCCGCGAGGCCTTGGGTAAGGGTAAGGGCAGCCGGTTGCCAAGTGAGTTCCGATCGGCCATCGAATCCATCGCTTTACCCTATGATAAAGCAAAGGTCTTAACGGATGCCGATATTTCAACAGAACATTACGATTCGTTATTGGCGTGGCTTTTTAAGTCTAAAAAACCTTTGGTTCTTGGCACCGGCACAGGATCCACCGGACCCAACACACTCCAAACCAATATAGCGGTCAGTTTGCTGAATTGTGTATTGGACCCGGATCTTTCCCTTTTCGATTTCAAAAAGCGGCATCGTGTCGAAATCGCAAATAGACGATCGGATGTGATGGCGTATTTCGAAGCGCTTCAATCTGAACCGGCAGACCTCCTACTTTTAAATAATGTAAACCCTCTCTTTACACTGCCACCAGCAACGAATTTTAAAGAATCCCTCACAAACGATGCGCTTTTTGTTGTTTGTTTTAGTAATTTTATGGATGAAACCGCAGCCGTCGCAGATCTTATTTTTCCGGTTCGGCTGCCGCTGGAAACATGGGATGAATATAACGGCCGGTATGATTTACTGTCCACCCTTCAACCGACCATGGGAATGCTGACGAAATCCCCCAACCTCGGAGACGTTTTCCTTGATATTGCTTACAAAGCCAATCGACCGGCTGAAAACTACAAAACCTATATCTATTCCAAGGTAAATCAGGCCGGGAGTATCGGGGGGAAGGCGGATTGGGTTAAGACCTTACAAAAGGGGGGGCGGTATCAGGAGGTAGCAAATCCAATCCAGTCATCGAAACCGGTTCTAAAAACAACCTTCACAAAGGCTTTCCAGGGGTTACCGGGATCAAAAGGGCCGGAAACGAAACTTTTAGCCGTGCCATCGATTCGATTTTTCGATGGAAGGGGGGCAAATCGTCCCTGGCTTTGCGAGATTCCCGATCCAATCACAAAAGTTGCCTGGCACACCCCGGTGCTGATGCATCCGGATACCCTCAAACAAAAGGGATTCGCCCAAGAAGATGTTATCCGACTCGAATCGCAATATGGTGCCCTGGAAGCCCCCGTTTACGAATATGAAGGGCTGAAACCCGGTTTAATGGTGATGAATATTGGGCAGGGTCATGATTCCTATGGCCGGTATGCCAAAAAAATGGGTCGAAATCCCATCAAAATTCTTTCGCCGGATCTAGATCCGAATTCAGGAAGTCCACGGTTTTTCATAAATGATGTTCGCGTCACATCCACGGGCCGAACAGAATTGCTGGCATCCATATCCGGAAGCCGAATCCAGCACGGTCGAAAAATCGCGCTTTCGGTGCCATTAAAAAAAATAAAACAAGGAAAAGCACCCGAAAAAGCCGGACTTGGCATGGTTGATTTTCCACTTACGCTTCCATTGCCCGAGGGATACAACAAAAAAAGAGATATTTATCCGCCTCACGACCATGACACCTATCGCTGGGCCATGGTGGCGGATTTAGATCGATGCATCGGATGTGGTGCATGTGCTGCAGCCTGTTATGCTGAAAATAATCTTGGGATTGTGGAAATTGATCGGGTTCGCGAAGGCAGGGAGATGGCGTGGCTGAGTGTCGAACGATATCATGATCCAAAACAAATGGAAAAAATCATGTTTCTTCCGATGCTTTGTCAGCACTGTGACAATGCGCCCTGTGAATCGGTATGTCCGGTCTATGCACCTCACCACAGCAAAGAGGGAATCAATAATCAAATATATAATCGTTGCATCGGTACACGATTTTGTTCTCAAAATTGTCCGTATAAAGTACGCCGTTTTAACTGGTTTTCATGGAAATGGCCGGACCCCCTTCCGTTGCAGTTAAACCCGGATGTTACGGTTCGACGGGCCGGGGTTATGGAAAAATGCTCTTTTTGTATTCAGCGAATCAAAGAGGCGCACACTGTTGCCAAAAATGAAAAACGCAAAATCCGGGATGGTGAAGTGATACCGGCCTGCGTACAAACCTGCCCCACCGAAGCGCTGGTTTTCGGCAATCTTATGGACAAAACGAGTCGGGTGAGAAAACTGGTTGAGGATGAACGAGCGTATCAGGTGATGGGGTATTTGAATACCAAACCGGCGGTGATTTATCTGAAGAAAGTTTTGCAGGAAGT
>JAHEHB010000196.1:0-2485 GCA_024644775.1 Deltaproteobacteria bacterium | reverse complement strand
ATCTTATGGACAAAACGAGTCGGGTGAGAAAACTGGTTGAGGATGAACGAGCGTATCAGGTGATGGGGTATTTGAATACCAAACCGGCGGTGATTTATCTGAAGAAAGTTTTGCAGGAAGTTTAAGTGAACCACAAAGACACAAAGGGCACAAAGAAAAAAAGCGACACTCTATCAAAAGCCATTGTGGGAGCAGCTATTGAAGTACATAGACACTTAGGACCTGGTCTTCTATAATCTGCTTATGAACAAGCCCTTTGTTATGAACTATCTGTTCGGAATATCGATTTTGAACGGCAAAAACATTTACCAGCTGTTTATAAAGGAATTAATTTGGATTGCGGCTACCGGATAGACATTTTGGTTGATGACCTCGTAATTGTTGAACTTAAGGCTGTTGTGCAACTGGATCCTTTATTTGAAGCTCAACTCCTAACATATCTAAAAATATCCCAACTGTGGTTGGGGATGCTGCTCAATTTTAATGTTTCCGTAATGAAATATGGTATTAAGCGAATTGTGAATGGATAAACACTTTGTGACCTTTGTGCCTTTGTGGTTAAAAAAGAAAGCTTGAGTATGCCACCGCTAACTTACGCAAGTATAGATCAAACAGTACTAAATACTCTGGAGCCACCGTCACGCTCCTATTGGCTGCTGATTGCTGCCCTCTTTCTGGGTGTTATGATTGGCGCAGCGTGCTGGCTATACCAGATTTTTATCGGTATCGGTGCCGGCGGTCAAAATATCCCGGTGGCATGGGGAACGTATCTAATCAACTTTGTATTTTGGGTAGGAATTGCCCATTCCGGAACCCTTATTTCAGCCATCCTTTATCTTTTCCGGGCCGGATGGCGAAACCCCATCGCCCGGGCCGCAGAGACCATGACCGTCTTTGCGGTGTGTATCGCCGGGCTATATCCATTTATTCATCTGGGTCGAATGTGGATGGTCTACTACATGCTCCCGTTTCCCAATCAGAGAAATCTCTGGCCCAATTTTCAATCCCCCCTCATGTTCGACGTGGTGGCCATCAGCACGTATCTGACGGTGAGTTCGCTGTTCTGGTACACCGGCATGCTACCGGATTTGGCCACTATTCGAGACAAAGCATCGGGTTTTCGGAAAAAAGTTTTTACAATCATCTCCTTAGGTTGGACGGGTGATTTTGAGCAATGGCGACATTACGCTCGCGGATTTCTATTTTTTGCAGCATTGGCGACACCATTGGTTATTTCAGTTCATAGTGTTGTGTCCTGGGATTTTGCCCTGGCAATCGTTCCAGGGTGGCATACCACCATTTTTGCACCCTACTTTGTGGCCGGTGCGATTCATTCGGGGCTGGCCATGGTGATCACGTTGATGATACCTCTGCGGAAAGTCTTTCATTTTGAAAAATTAATTACCATGGATGTACTTGAAAACGTTGCCAAAACCATCATCTTTACCGGTATGATCGTGGGATTTGCCTACGGAACTGAATTTTTTATTGCTTGGTACAGTCACAATATCGTTGAGGTGGAGTCGTTTCGCTGGCGGGCGCTCGGCGATTATCAGCTTCAATTTTTGATGATGGTTTGCTTCAACACCGTATTCCCGCTGCTTTTTTTCATCAAAAAAGTCCGCCGCAACCTTGTTTGGCTATTTGTGATCTGTATCTTTGTAAATATCGGAATGTGGTTTGAGCGATTTGTTATCATTGTGGGTGGGGTGGCCCACGGTTTTATGCCGCATGCGTGGGGGCTTTATGCGCCGTCGGCCATCGAATTCGGTATTATGTTCGGCAGTTTTTGTCTGTTTTTCTTTTTGTTTTTACTGTTCGTAAAACATCTGCCGTCCATTTCAATGACGGAAATGAAGGAGACCCTGGGAACATGAATACCGAACGATGCGTAATGGGGCTTTTCCGGGATGAGAATCAGGCGGCAGAGGCGGTGACCGAACTGAAAACTTCCGCTTACCGGCTACAAAAGGTCCATAGCCCCATTCCGAGCCACAAACTGTCCGATGCGGTGAAACTCGACAAAAGCAAGGTAGGATACTTTACCCTTGCGGGTGGAATCATTGGTCTTTTCGCTGGTTTTGGGCTTGCCGCCTATACGGCGACTCAGTGGAACCTAATCGTAAGCGGAAAGCCGATCGTGGCACTGATTCCGTTTTTTATCGTCGGATTTGAATTCACCATCCTTTTTGCGGTCTTTGGCAACGTCATCGGTATGTTGGCGCTGACGGGATTGTCGCGCCTAAAACTACCGGATACATACGATCCACGATGCTCCAGCACGCATTTTGGTATTGTGGCATCCTGCGGGTTCGGTGAAGAAGAACAATTGATGGGCTTCTTTGAGCAAAGGGGGGGAGAAGTCAGGGTTTTTAATTAAAATGAAAAAGCCGTTTTCAATCATACTGGTCGCGCTCATGCTTATTGGTTTGCTCAGTTTCATTATCGGGCTTTTGGGCAGTCATCCGGAGCGCACCTGGCAAGC
>JAHEHB010000195.1 GCA_024644775.1 Deltaproteobacteria bacterium | reverse complement strand
CGGAGGAATTTCTGAATAGAAATCATAGAGTTTCGAAAAAAATGTCGTCTAGAGAAGTACAAGATTTGATTGAAGATCTGCATATTCACCAGATTGAACTGGAGATGCAGAACGAAGAGCTGCGCCGAGCGCAACTAGAATTGGAAAAAGCACGGAATCAGTATTCTGATTTGTATGATTTCGCGCCGGTGGGCTATTTCACGATTAGTGAGAAGGGCGTAATTCTGGAGACAAATCTGACAGGCGCTGCTGTGTTGGGTGTTGAAAGGCGATCACTGACAGGCATGCATTTCTTTCGGTTTATTACCAGAGATACCCAGGATGTTTTCTACTATCACCGGAAAAAACTTTTTGAAACAAAGACCAAGCAGATCTGTGAACTGAAACTCATAACCGAGGATGGCTCGGAATTCCATGCTCAACTGGAAAGCATCCTTGTTCAAGATGTTGAAGACAATATCAGCCGAATTCGAACCACCGTAAGCGATATCAGCGAACGCAGGAAAGCTGAGGAAGAAAAAGTAAAACTCGAAGCCAAAATCCGGCAAGCACAGAAGATGGAGGCTTTGGGGACGTTAGCCGGCGGAATCGCCCATGATTTCAACAACCTGCTCATGGCCATACAAGGCAATGTCGATTTGATAATCTTCGATAAAGATTCCCGCCATCCGGATTTCGAAAGTTTAAGATCCGTCGAGCAACATGTCCAAAGTTGTGCAAAACTCACGAAACAACTCTTAGGTCTTTCTAGAACCGGAAAATATGAGGTCAAACCCACAAACCTTAACGAGATTATAAAGAAAACTTCCAATCTGTTTGGTCGAACCAAAAAAGAGATTACCATTCATTTAAAATATCAGAAAGGCATCTGGCCGGTGGAGGTAGACCAGAGTCAAATCGAACAAGCGCTATTGAACCTGCTCATTAATGCCTGGTATGCCATGCCGCGGGGTGGAGATATTCACCTGCAGACCGATAATGTCAGACTGGATGAGACCGATATAACGCCGTACTCCGTTGAACCCGGCAACTATGTGAAGATGTCTATCACAGATACGGGAGTGGGGATGGATAAAGCCACCCAACAACGGATATTCGATCCGTTCTTTACCACGAGAAAGTTGGGCAGGGGAACAGGGCTCGGATTGGCCTCCGTCTATGGAATCATTAAGAATCATGGCGGCAATATAGAGGTGTATAGTGAAAAGGGCGAGGGTACCACTTTCACCATTCATCTACCGGCAACTGAAACGGGGTTTATAGAAGAAACGATGGAACAACCTGAAGAGATCCAGACGGGAACGGAGACGATACTCATGGTCGATGATGAGGCGATGGTTCTTGATGTCGGAAAGCTGTTGTTGGAGAATTTGGGTTATAAGGTCTTGATAGCCAGAAGCGGGAGGGAGGCAGTGGAGATTTGCCAAAAAAATAACGATACGATTGACATGGTCATACTGGATATAATTATGCCGGGAATGGGAGGCTCTGAAACTTTTGACGCGC
This sequence comes from Deltaproteobacteria bacterium, assembly GCA_024644775.1. Next base: position 8,139 of record JAHEHB010000195.1, on the reverse strand, counting down.
TTAAAGAGGTCAACCCGGAAATTAAAGTGTTACTTTCCAGTGGATATAGCATCGATAGCCAGGCATCTGAGATTTTGACGCGTGGTTGCAGCGGCTTTATCCAAAAACCATTTAATATGACGGAATTGTCCAAAAAGTTAAGGGAGATTTTAGACGTAAAATGACGGATCATAATCAAATTCCTTTGATCCGTTTCGGGCCATAGAGATAAGAAATAACCAGGTTCCCAAGTTCACAATCGAAGTGAAGAAACGTGAAAAATAATAAGGCACGATCATACTACCCGAAACTCAGAAAACGGGCGAAGGATTTTATAAATCATAATCCTTCAACCATTGTAAAAATGCCGCCAAAGAATATCAGAGCGTTGGTCGAGGATCTTCAGATTCACCACATTGAACTGGAAATGCAAAACGAAGAACTCCGCCGATCTCAATTGGAGCTCGAGAATACACGGGATAAGTTTACTGATTTATACGATCATGCCCCGGTTGGCTATTTTACGATTAGTCATAAGGGAATGATTCTGGAGGCGAATCTTTCCGGTGCATCTATGTTGCGTGTGGAAAGAGGATTGTTGATCAGCAAACCTTTCTCAAAATTTATTGCCAGAAACGATCAAGATGTTTTTTATTTCCATATCAGGGAGGTTTTTAAAACACATAGAACCAAGAGTTGCGAAATTAGACTTAATAGAAAAAGCGATACACCGTTCTATGCGAGGCTGGAAAGTATCGCGATTCGAAATAAAGGATCTGTCGAAATCCAACTAAGAACCGTTGTAACCGATATCACTGCACAAAAGGGGATAGAGGAGGCACTTCAAAAGGCCCACGATGAACTGGAAAAACGTGTTGAGGAGCGTACAAAAGAACTTCAAGACATCAATAAAGGGTTACGAAAAGAGGTGGCGAGTCGAAAAAAAGCGGAGAAAGCTTTAAGAAAAAATGAGTTAGAATTAAGAAGGAAAAGCGCTAAGGTCGAGGAAACAAATGCGGCATTAAAGTTTCTACTGAACCAAAGGGATGACGATAAAATTGAGTTTGAAGAAAAGATATTATTAAATGTAAATAATTTAATAAAGCCTTATTTAGACAAATTAAAGAGACGTAAACTCAGTACGAAACAGAGCGCCGACGTCGATGTATTGGAGTCCAACATCGATGCCATTGTTTCTCCGTTTACACGAAGTGTGTCTTCTAAATCTTTGAGGCTTACCCCGACAGAACTTCAAGTGGCAAATATGATAAAACATGGGAAAACCACAAAAGATATCGCGGGCTTTATGAATTTGGCAACCGGAACCATCGATTTTCACAGGAACAATATTAGAAAAAAACTCGGGCTCAAGAACAAAAAAACAAACCTCAGAACCTATCTTTTATCCATCTCATAATATAGGTTTTTTACCTATATTTTACCTACAATAATCCGATATTGTATTTCCCGCGGTTTTTAGATTAAATAGAGTTTCGCTTAATAGTTTTTGGGGCTTATAACCCTGACATACGAACCTTCTTTTAGGTTATAGATTATTGTCTCAATTTAGGTATTTCTGTTTTGATATAGAATTTTTCTGAACCGCAGAATATCGAACAAGGAATATCGAATGTCGAAGTAAATGCTTCATAATTCTGTTCAATCAAGCAGTGAAAAAAAGGGACCCAAGTATGGCGCTGGATGGGATAAAGAAAGCAAGTCTAGAAAATAATGCCGGTATTCAATTGTTGTTAAAGAAATATCGAAAAATATTTCGAATTCCCGAGAATCTAAATTTTTATTTGGAAACGACGGTTTGGTTCGTATCCGACAAATTTGCCTCAAAGATAATCGAATACATTCCTTGACTTTACTCGATTTACCGTGCGGTTGATTCGATCGGGCCACTGAAAATTGTCGTCCGGATTTTTCCTTTTGAACTAAAAAAGACCCATACTTCCAGGTGATGCGGTGCTACTATCACGGAAGCCTGTAAAAATCTTGTATACATGCCCATCTATTTGCTAATCCTATCCCGGATCCTGTCTTAAGGCGGGAGATCCCAAATTTTTTTCCACAAAATCACAAAGACACAAGGGGAGATTGTTAGAGGTTTTTCTTCGTGCTTTGGTGGTGAGAAACAACAATTTCTTGTCAGGAGGTTAGGTGTTTTATGAAAAAAAACATAGTTTTCAATAACGCTTTCTTAATTGATGGCATCAGCAACACGCCTCTGAAAAATGCTTGTGTACTCGTTGAGGGCTCTGAAATCCGCTATGCAGGCGCCGCCGAAGATCGTGGTATCGAAGAAAACGCGGGTGCGGATGTCTTTGATTTAAATGGTATGACGCTCATGCCCGGTCTCATCGATACGCATATTCATTTGTCTTTGGATGGCAGTCCGAACTATTTTGAAAGGATGATCACGGAAAGTCCTGCGTTGACGGCCATCCGGGCGGTTCCCAAAGCAAAACGGATCGTGGACTCGGGTTTTACAACCATCCGGACCATGGGCGACAAGGGGCGAATCGATATTGCACTCAAAACAGCCATCGATAATGGAGATATTGTGGGCCCCAGGATTCAATCCAGCGGTTACTGTCTGACCATAACGGGTGGACATGGGGATATGTTTCCGGAACACGTCAGATTGGAAGGTCTGGCAAGGATTATTGACGGCCCGGTGGAATCGCGGAAGGCGGCACGGGAACAACTGAAGGCGGGTGCCGACAATATCAAGCTAATGGCCACGGGCGGAGGAATGTCGCCGGGACCCGGTACCGTCCCCCAGTTGACGATCGAGGAAATGCAGGCCGCTGTTGAAGAGGCGGAAAAATATGAAAAAACCACGGCGGCTCACGCCATTGGGACCATCGGGATTAATAATGCCCTCAAAGCCGGGGTTCGAACCATTGAGCACGGTACCTTTCTTGATGATGGCGGAATTGGACTCCTTCTGGAAAAAGGGGCTTATCTGGTACCGACACTGGCGGCTTTTAAGACGCTGAAATACGGTAAAGAGGGTGGTGTTCCGGACTATACCATCGAAAAAGTCGAATACTATCGAACGGTTCATACAAAAAATCTAAAGAAGGCGATGGAAGCCGGTGTTAAGGTGATTGTCGGAACCGATGCCGGTACCCCGTTTAACTACCATGGTGAAAGCGCCTATGAGTTGGAATGTCTCGTGGACAATGGGTTCTCGGAAATGCAAGCCATACAATCCGCAACAAGAATTGCAGCAGAAGCCTTGAAACTCCCCAACATAGGAACCATTGAAAGAGGCGCCATCGCCGATCTGATCGTTGTAGACGGAAACCCGCTGCACGATATCAAAGTACTTCAAGATCCGGATAGGATCAAAATGGTATTCAAAAACGGCAAGCGTTTATCATAACTTTGGAATGCGGTTGTATCGGGTGAGTAAACCGTCGGCAGCAGCAGAACTTCTCAGTGAAGTTAGCATTGCCGTAGTCCGCCATCCGGCTCCTTTTTGTATGTTCACCGAGGATTATTGCGGCGGCAGGAAATGATTTGACAATCTTTACCGAGCCCTATAGAAAATTTGTATTTAGGATAGGCTTGAAAACCGAATCTAACAGAATTTCTGTTCGATTTGGTTTTCAAGCCTATCCTAATTGTGTTGTGCCGTATAAATCTTTTACGCGATAGGCATCGTAAATCATCACCTTAGATCGGTTCGATCATTGCGATAACGATTATAAATGGAAAAGGAGGCAATTCATGAGAGCAAAAACCTTTAGAATTATCAGATTTTTTGTATTCGGGATCTTTATTCTTTTAACGATCACGATCGGGTTTGGAACACAAACCGCTGATTGTAAAACCAGGATTGTCGTTGCCCAGGGTGTGGAACCCACAAAATTAGATCCGGATATGCACCGGGAACAGACAACCGAGAATGTTATTCTCCATCTATACGATGCTTTGTTGGAGCGGGATTGGGACAGCAGTATTAAACCGGATCTTGCCGAATCATGGAAAATCATCAATGACACCACCGTTGAATTTAAACTCCGAAAAGGAATTTCGTTTTCCAATGGTGAACCCTTTAATGCCGCGGTGGTCAAATACAATTTTGAACGGGTGGCCGGGTTGATGCCGGACGCCAAAAAGACGCTGAACGCCAGAGACTTTAAGAGTATCAAGGAAGTTAACATCATCGATGATTATACCGTTCGACTGATTACCAAACACCCGGATCCGCTGTTACTGTCTTATGTTTCGCGGAAATATATGGTTCCCGTCAAATATACTGAGAAAGACAATTTTCAAAAACTCGCTACGAAACCGGTGGGTACGGGGCCGTATGTCTTGGAAAGTTGGATGAAAGGCAGTGAATGTGTTCTATCCGCCCGGAAAGACTATTGGAAAGGTGCTCCGAAAATAGACGAAATCGTTTTCCGTCCCATTCCGGAGGATTCCACGCGTATCGCCGAACTTCAGGTGGGCGGTGTCGACATCATCGCCAATCTGAAGCCGGACAATGTTAAAGAGGTTCAAGCCGAAGAAAACCTGGAAGTGAAATTCGTCCCCAGCACCCGGGTCGCCGCTTTGTGGATCAATACGGAGATCGACACGCTGAAAGATATAAGGGTTCGAAAAGCGATAAATTACGCGCTGGATGTAGAATCTCTCATCAAAAACGTTATGGATGGAAATGCATATAAGGTATCGACGGTGGCTATTAAATCGTTTGTGGGTTGGGACCCCAAAGAAACGTTCTACGAATATGACCCTGAAAAGGCGAAAAAGCTTCTGGCAGAGGCGGGTTATCCGGATGGTTTTGAAGCCACGATCCTGACGCCAAGGGGTCGATATCTGAATGATGTCCAGGCATGCGAAGCCATTGCGGGGATGTTGTCAAAGGTGGGAATCAAGACCAAAGTCAATGCCGTGGAATTTGGTGTATTCGCCAAGAAAACCCAGGCACACGAAATGCCGGAATTCATGTATGCCGCATGGGGAAATAGCCATTTTGATGTCTGGGATATGATAAAGACGTGTGTCAGAAGCGGTGCGATGTTTTCCTGGTACAAGAATGAGAGGGTCGACGAGTATATCGACAAAGCGGCTCAGAGCATTGATTCCCAAAAACATAACGAATATCTTCAGATCGCCCTTCGGGAAATGTGGGAAGATCCACCCTTTGGTTTTCTCTATGCCCAGCGGGATATCTACGGTGTGAACAAACGTGTGGTTTGGGAACCGCGCTCAGATGAAGATATTAATCTTTATGGAGCCGATGTGAAAGAATAGGAACCATTTGAATTTTAGATTTTAGATAAGATGAAAAACCCGGTAGCCTGTTTGGTTTCGCTCGTATTGTGCCGATGGGACGTACATTTGACTTAATATGTCCGGATATCTCACAAGAAGATTCATTCATTCCATTATTATTATCTTCGGCATATCTATTGCGGTTTTTGCAATCTCCCGCTTTACCGGGGATCCGGTCAGTCTTATGGTCGACTTTGATACGCCCAAGGAAGATCGGGAAGTTCTCAGGAAAGAACTCGGGTTGGATAAATCCATTCCGGTTCAGTATCTTATCTTTTTAAAGGGCGCAATCAAGGGCGATTTTGGAACCTCCATCCGGCATGACGAACCGGCAATTACGCTTGTTTTCCAGAGGATACCCGCCACCCTCAGGCTCCTTGTGTTTACCGTTTTCTGGGCCCTTATTATTGCCGTTCCCATCGGAATGCTCTCAGCGATTAAGCGCAACAGCTTTTTTGACCTGATCGGGATGGCGATCTCTTTTCTGGGGCAATCCATCCCGAGTTTTTGGTTGGGGATCATGATGATTATGATCATCGGCGTGCGATTCCGACTGTTGCCCATCTCCGGATACGGCGGTGGAGATTTGTCCCACGTGATTATGCCTGCCATCACCCTGGGCGCTTTTGAAATTGCCTCTTTCGCAAGAATCACTCGGTCCAGCATGTTGGCGGTCCTGGACATGGATTTCATCCAGACGGCGCGGGCGAAGGGTCTGGGCGAACTGTTCGTTGTTATCAAACACGCTTTAAAAAATGCCCTCATACCCATCGTTACGATCATGGGCCTCCACGTGGCCCTGCTGATGGGGGGTGCGGTCATTACCGAACAGATTTTCGCGTATCCGGGTGTCGGCTGGCTTGCGATCCAATCCATTTATAATCGAGATTTTCCCGTTATTCAGGCCATTGTGATGGTGGTTTCGGTCGGAGTCGTTGTAACCAATTTTTTTATCGATATTATCTATACCTTTATTGATCCAAGGATTCGGTATGATAAAAAGTAACACGGTTCTCAAAAAGATGCGCGGAAATAAAATGATTCTATTCAGCAGTGTCGTGTTGCTCATCACCGTTTTTTGTGGAACTTTCGCTAATTTCATTGCCCCTTTTAATCCCTTTGAGCAGGACCTGGATAATAAGCTGAAGCCGCCCTTTTGGAGGGATACCCATAACCGCATCCACTTGCTGGGAACCGATCATTTAGGGCGGGATGTCCTGAGCCGTGTGCTGTATGGTGTCAGGGTTTCCCTGCTCATCGGCATCCTGGCTGTGGCAATATCTGCCGTTTTCGGTGTTATTCTGGGCCTGATTGCCGGTTACTACGGGGGCATTTTTGATGACGTCATTATGCGCATTGCAGATGTGCAGCTGGCGATGCCTCTTGTTCTTTTGGCCATTTCCGTCATTGTTGTGCTCGGTAGTAATATCCACGTGTTAATTCTGGTTATAGGATTGACCCAATGGATGGCATATGCTCGAATGGTTCGCGGAGAGACCCTGTCATTGAGAGAAAAGGATTTTGTCACATCGGCCTTTGCTGTTGGGGCAACGGATCTTCGCATCATTTTGAGATATATTCTACCGAATACCCTATCATCGGTAATGGTGCTTATTACGTTGAACATGGCGACCGTAATTGTTCTGGAGGCAGGATTGAGTTTTTTAGGACTCGGTATCCAACCGCCGGAACCATCCCTCGGCACGATGTTGAGTGAAAGTAAAAATTATCTCAACAGGGCGTGGTGGCTGAGTACGTTTCCGGGAGCCACCATTATGATTATTATTTTAGCCATTAATCTTTTTGGAGACGGTCTGCGCGACGTGTTGGATCCGCGGTTGGAAAACTACTAGAAAAAGTGAGCTAAAGTGCCTAAAATTAAGGAACCTGTCAACTTGTATCAATACTTTTAGGTTCCGGCTTGTCCGGTTTGAGGGAGTTTGAAAATGGAAAATACGGTTCTGATGGAAGAAATGACGTGGCGGGAGATTCAACAGGCCTTGCAGGATGGAACGGATACGGCGATTCTCGTTGCTGCATCCGTCGAGCAGCATGGGCCCCATCTTCCCACCGGTACCGACACGATGATCGGCTATGCTTTGGCAGAGGCCGTAGCGGTTAAAATGGGGAAAGCACTCGTCGCCCCCGTGATCCGTCCGGCACTATCAGGTCACCACATGGATTTTCCAGGAACCATTACCCTGCGCATGAATACATTTGTAAAAGTTCTAGAAGAATACTGCTTTTCACTCCAAAAACAGGGTTTTAAAAATATCGTACTTTTTGTCTCTCACGGTGGAAACGCAGATGCATTGAAGGCATTTGTCCCAAGCATTGCTAAGAAACTTGGCCCCGGAATTCGGCTTCTTTATGTTTATTCGCTGGAAAAGAACATACAATCGCTTCAAGAATTTTTGGCCCAAAAAGGTGTTACACCTCCCAAGGCGGGGGTTCACGCCGGATTTAGCGAAACAGCCATGATGTTGTTTTTAAACCCCGACCTTGTGGATATGAAAAGAGCACGCCCCGGTCTCACGGACGAATCGTTTTATAAACCTGAGAATATCGGAAAATCAAAGATCAATTCTTTTATCCATGGCGTAAAATCCCAATCCGAGTTCGGTATATTAGGGGATCCAACAGAAGCGGATTCAGAGGTTGGAAAAGAAATCTTCCATAAAAAAGTAACGGATATCTTAGAAGAGATAGAAGCCAATTTACGGGAATAGGAGCGACCTAATGGAAGAAAAAGTCCTTTTGGAAGAAATGAGTTGGGTGGAGATCCAAGAAGCGATCGAAGAAGGAAAAAACGCGGTCATTGTGGTATCTGGGGCTACTGAACAGCACGGCCCCCATCTT
>JAHEHB010000194.1 GCA_024644775.1 Deltaproteobacteria bacterium | reverse complement strand
ACAAAAGATCCTGCTATCGAAGCCTCAGCCTATATTCGGGACCGGTGCGTGGAAGAGGGTTTGTTATATGAAAAAGGCGGATATTATCACAACAGGATGCAGTTAATCCCCCCCCTGAATACCCACAGGGTAGAACTCGATAAAGTTTTTGCGATATTTGACAAAGTTTTTAGTGAAGCAGAAAAGAAGTTTAAAATCGGCAAGATTTAACGCTCCATTTGGACCGGTTGTTGGAGAACAATTTCTTTCTCCATTATTATTACTGCACGACCTTTCTGCTCAATACGTTCTCGAATAGTCCAATCAAGTTTCAAATAAAACCTTTCTGTGTTTGAGGTGAATAAATATAATTTTTTTACCGCTAGTTGTGCAGCTTTTTGTTCGATTGCACGGATAAGGCTAGAGCCAACTCCTTTGTTTCGATGTCCCTTTTCGACATACAAACCAGCTAACCAAGGATTTAGGTTTGGATGTGATTTTAGGTCGTTTAATTTCAATGCAGCCATTCCGATTACGTTACCTTTTTCAAACGCTATCAAGATGAGTGGAATTTTGTCCTTGTTGCTTCTATCCAACATTATTTGCTCGGCTTCCGAAAGCGTTCTTTCAGGATGAAGATATAACCATTCTTCGTATGACCACCGAGCAAGCGTTGGAATAAGTTCCTTGTGATCAGATAGGTATTTTATTTCCATTTTTCTCGAACAGATTTTTCTTTGAATTGTGTCCGATAGTAATGCGATGTGTAAAACTGACGTGTCCGATTACGTCAGAATATTCAATAACGAACGAAGGCAGGGCCGTTGTAGACCCTGCCAAATCCTTCATACTATCCGGCCTATCCGGCATACATTGCCAATTCCTGAAGCTGCCCCTTGCCTTCTTGACGCCGCATCCGAAGAAAGCGTTGACACATGTTATAGTCTACCTGACAGTTTTCAATCGTATCGCCAACCACTTGGATGTTGGCCAAATTACCTTCTCCAAAGCCATAATCCCACAAGAAATTAAGGTAGCGGATATTATCGAAATCTATTCCCATGACTTCGGTACCCACCCGGTCCACAGCAACATAGTCGGTTCCAGCCATAGCAACGCGATGATCGACAGGGTCCCCATTTACGGGTCCATTGCCCTGCATTCCTTTAAAACCATCCAGAACCGCCAAATCGATGTGAAGATACTGCATGATATTAAATAGATTATAATCCAACACCTTGTTTCCCGCATCGCTTGGGTGCATGCGAAACCTATCCGGGATCAGAACGGACCCCATGATGACATTTTTGGCCGTTAGAGTGACGCCTACCTGTACATGGGTTTTAGGCCTCGTAAGTGAAATGATATAATTATTCGGATCCACCATCGTTTGGGAAAGCTTTATGGGATGGGGTCTCATGTCCGGATGTATCGCATAGACGGTTCTCCATTGGTCCGGGTCGTTTAGATCAACAATATTTAGATCGTACTCCCGAATCAACGATTCATATCCATAGTCTCGAAATCCCTTGGGTGTACTACCCAATGTCGCTCCCTCTGCGAGAGTGATATTTTTTTCTCCTCGATCCAATAAAAACTCAACCACGGCTCGGGTGGCGTCTTTATGAGTCGCACACAATGGAATATACGAAGACACAAAATTTAATTTTATAATCGGGTGTCGGCCGTTTAAGTCGATTTCATCTGAAATGAGTTCCAAAGCATTACGAACATTCTGTTTACGATCATCGCCTTTTACAAGTGCAACCTTTTCCATATGTTTCTCTCCGTTTTTTTGATTCGAAAATTGATTTTTTAATTGGCGTCAACCGATGGGACACCGGCATCCGTTTCACGAATATTAAGCACTGTTAATTGTCTCAGTCAATCCATAGGCTGTAGATAGAGTTCCTCCGACAGCTTCTTGGATTACAACACAGAAATTCTATCTTGGACTTTGTTACATACTCCTGTATCACCCTGAAATTATATGTCAAGCGTATCAAACTGAAATTTAGCGGGTATCCCTTGGTTTCAGGATCCACGAGCATTTCATTTTCGCATCAAAACATGTATAACTGGCATTGTCTGAGCTGGTACATAAAGAAGAAGGGACGTGTGTTGTGGTGCGGTATTTTTTTTTACGATAACACCTGGCGTTTAAAGACGGATAGCATCACATAGGTGATGATATCCAGAAGCGTATAATCATTTAACTGGAGGAGTTAATTATGCCTTCTGTATTCAATGTGTCACAATTGAAATTCAAAACAAAAGAAGCGCGAATATCCGAGTTCTCCTGGAAAACAAGCCCACGATTGGCCAAATTAGTTAAATCTGAAGATTTCCAGTTTGATATCCGCTCATTGGATCCAGGCCGGTTTTCTTTTCCGTATCATTTCCATAGAAATGCGGAAGAACTATTTGTAATTATTTCCGGAAAAGCAATGTTACGTTCACCGGATGGGTTTAAGGAGGTTAATAAAGATGATGTGATTTTCTTCGAGAAGGGTCCCTCTGGTGCTCATCAACTACTTAACCATGGCGACTCTCCGTGCGTATATTTAGATTTGAGAACGACGGTAGGTGTTGATGTCTGTGAATATCCAGATTCAAATAAAATCAATATTCTTCCTTACCAAGAAATTTATGAGTCATCAGCGAAAGTAGATTATTATAAAGGTGAAGAAAACGTAAAGACAAAGTGGCCAGACGACATTGTCAACAATCTATGATTTTACAGATAGCTATCAGGCTATAGACGATCCTGAGACAGGATATAACAGCGACCTTTCTCAAGCTGAATTTCAATTTAAGTTTACATATAATAATCCGATAAAATTGGAAAGAAACCCCTGCTGTGTTCGTGATTGGGAAATGTTTTTTTGATCTAATACATATATACAGGGGATCTTCTCTGGCTTTGATGTGCAGGTTCTGTCAAGACAGAAAAGCCTAAAGAAGTCACAAGATGCCCACCTTAAAAAGAGGTTCTAAAAACCTCTCAACACGGCATTTGGGTGGGGGTTTCTCCTCAAAGCTTCTCAAATGTGCGCGGATCTTTAGAAATGAAAATGAAAGTTTTTCTTGCCTTCTGCTTCTTTTTTGGTTCCATTCTTATTGTTCTTGCTTTGTTCGTATTATGTTTTTTGCTGGCTCCGACGGAATACATTCTTGATCAATCTGCGACCGAGATCTCCACTGGAACCTTCCGGTATCCGGAAAGAATCTTCCCGGATTTACCGGCAAAAAGCCGATACAGCTACCCCGGAATACAGGCCGGTCTCATGGCAAAAGATAGCAATACCACCGCTTATGTCATGGTGTTGCCGAATAAGAAACAGGCTAAACCCATATTCAAGGCCTATGCAGAGCAATATCTGCAGGGGATTTTATCGCAAAGTAGCGGAGCCGGGTATTACAACTATAAAAAGAAAGCCTCGGGTGTTGTCGGTCGCATGAAACTCCTGGATAGGGTTATTGTACATGTTGAAAGCAGGGATTATCCGTCAGTGGATCAGGCAATCGACCGGTCGACACTGATGGTTCGCAACCCGGAGGCAAACGTCTTTACTGATATTGCTCGTACCGATAAGTATGTGCCTCATATTATAATTTTTGTTTTGCTGTATATCCTTGTTCTCATCCCCCTTTGGCTCCGAGTAGCTTCCTGGGCGGCAACAGTGCTGCCAAAGCAGGGACTTGAGCCGGTCAGTGAAGCTGAACTGAGACAGCGTCTGCTGGCTATTAATGAAACGGATTCACCGTTGCAGGTTGTCGAGAGAAAAATGGGGAAGTTGGACATTGTCTGGCGGCTGGCTGATGCCAAATGGGCAGGGCTCATGACTTTAAATAAGATAAAACGCACCCAGATCATACGAATACAGCTCTCCGGGGAAGATGCAACTTGCCGGGCAATTGATATTTCAAAGGCGATACGCGGTTCAGCAGATGCACGTACGCTTCATCTTGGCTTTAGTTTTAATTTTTTCCGGGGAATTGTTTTTTCCCAAAAGGAGTATGAAGTTCAGTACGGTTTGGTTCACAAAGACGACCGACTGGCTATTGACAAAGCCTACGAGTATAAATTTAACATTGCTGAAATGAAGAGCCCTGCTATGCAGATCGTCTTAAACAGCGGTTGGAGATACAAGCCAGTGGTTTTTTTTACCAGATGGTTGAGCGGTTAATCGTCTACTCTGTTTACACCTGGACAAGAGTTCTGTGCTGCCTGAATGCTCGTTGTTATTTAAAAAAACTGGTTCTTCAAAATTCGGAAATGCATCGTGAGCTCTATATCTCCAATATTACAAAATTTTTTCTTTATCTTATTTAAAAATGGAGCTTGAGACCGATATTACCTGTAATACCACTGACATCGATATCTTCACCAAAATTATTTTCTATTTTGTTGGCGCGATAAAGAAACTCTCCGAAAATTTTAACAAGCGGGATTCCCAACGCCAAATCAAGGCCAACGCCGATATAGCCGCTGATATCGGAATCAACATCGAACCGATCAGAATCAGCATAGACATACGATACCCCGCCAAGGATATATGGATCGAGTGTTCCATTGGGCAAAAGGTGCACTTGTACCCCTAAGTCAAATGGTGTAAGTTTGAGGTCATCAGTTCCCAGATCGCTATCTTCAAAAAAATAGGCCCTTCCGTCCAGCCTCAGATGTTCGGTAAAAAGCGGCAAGCTCAGGCCAAGACCAACCCCCCATGTCCCGTCAACATCATTTTTATCCCAATAACTTCCAAAGCCGTAGAGATCAATTGCCAAAGCCTGTGAGCTGCAAAACAAAACGCAAAACAGTAAACATAAAAAAATTGATTTAGCTTTTTTCATTGTCTTTCCATCCTCATTAAGTAATAGATTATTTTTGTTAAGCCTGATTTTGCTGGGTATCTATCCGATTAATATCCTCTAAGCCGTTTGTCACCTCTAAAATGTCATCATTGCTGTACCATAATTACGCATTTCCGGCAACCTCAGTCGAGGCACAAAAACCCCCGAAATCAGCGGCCGGTAAAACTTCATAAATATGAGGGGAAGAGTTGTTTTCTCGTCTGCCATGCAAAACCGCCATATGGAAAACTTAGATGCGTTACAACAAGCTGCAAGGAAGTTATGACTCACCCTAAAATCCCCATTGCACGCTTGTGTCAAAGTGTTCAGCTTTACCCCTTTTTACGCGGGGCTTTTTCGTGTGTTATAATAGAAATGTGCAATCTATTACATGTACGGCACGATTTCAATTGAAGAAATTAAAGAAATGGCCGAGCGTAGGCTGAGCGATTATTTTTTTTTATTCAGCATGCAAGGATTACAGACAAGAAATTGGTCGATGTGTTAGAGGATAGTAAACATAAAGGATTGTCTCGGGAAGAAAGGGCGAAGAAGTTACACATATGTATCGAACTCGTTACCCAGAACACCTGAAAAAACCTGTTGATTTCTCTTTGAAAGATTGATTGGATATTCGGTGAAGAGTAGCAAGGGTCAATCGTAGATTTGATCCCTATTTATACCCGTAAGCGCTACCATCCTCGTTTTTTCGGTGGGATGGAGTGTCACTCTGAACCTTGCCGGTTGGGCGGCGGATCGAGACCGACACCTTCCAGATGGCCAAAGAGTTCCCGGATACGGTGCAAATCGGACTCGGGCAAGGGGCCACGCAGAATGGATTCGATATTCGAACGGAGATGATCCGGATTGCCGGTACCAAACAAAATCACATCGGTCCCGGGTTCGTGGCGGCAATACCGGTATGCAGCGTCGATGATGCTATGGGCGCCATCCGAATGGAGCAGGAAATCGAGGGGATTTTCTTTTTCATTAAACCAATCCGGCAACTTTCCTGCGGCTACCAAATAGTCCACCGTTTCTTTTAGTCGTCCTGCACGGCTGAACAGCAGGCGGACAGCAAACATGTTGAGAATCCCGATGCCCTTGTCCTGGGTGGCGGTGAACAGTTTGGTCCGTGCAGATTGATTCAGCATGTGAAACGCCAGCATCATCACGTCAAAACAATCCTCCTGCATGGCCCGCTGAAGGGTTTCGTGATACGGATCGATGGGTGGCATCTCCGTAATACCGAGAAAACAGAACTTGCCCTTTTCCCGTTCTTTTAACAGCGGTGGCACGATTTCACTTAAGACCGTATCACACCCCCAGGGCGGTACACAGTGGAGATGGAACACGTCCACGGACTCCCGACGGAGTCGTCTGAGAGACGCCTCGAGGGAACCGATAACCTCTTCGGCCGACAGAATAGTTTTTCCCTTGGCGACATGGGCCTTTGTGGACAGGATCACGTTGTCGGGTGGATACCCCTCCAATGCCTTGCCCACGATGGTTTCGGTTTCATATGCAACCGCGGTGTCGATAAAATTGACCCCGAGATCCAATGCCTGTCGGATGATGGCGATGGAATTCGTTTCGCTTTTCCCGGTGCCTTGGCCAATCCGGCTGTGACCACCGCATCCCAATCCAGCGACGCTGACCCGAAGACCGGTTCGACCCAGTGTTGTATACTCCATGATATTGATACTCCTTTGAGCCAATTTTAAAGTTGTTTATTTCGGTGATTTATTTCGGAACTTGAATTGAAAAGATGAAAAGAGCGTCATATAACCTCCTTAAAGTCGCAGAATCAAAGGAGGTAGATATGATGCACATTCTCTTCGATATCTGTAATAACATACATTCAACGCTTTTTCCATGATTAGAAAAAGGAACTTGATTCTCTGACCAAAAAGGAACAAAAGCTAGTTGAGGTTGTTTCACTACTGGGGTTAGTGGAGAAAGTTCGGGGGGGAATTGATATTAAGAATTTTCTCGAATCCATGGGTGGCATCGCTAATCGACAACTAAACAATAAATTATCCTATGTGCAACATCCATAGCGTCAGAAAAACTCAACATTACCATTTGAAAGCAGAAACGAAAACGGCTATCACCCCGCTCAGTTCATGGCAGAAGTCGTGATCTCACCTCTCGGCCCTTCCTTTTCTAACCCGATGATATTCTTAACAAATTAAGGATATATTTTCACCGATAATATCAATAGCTTAAAAAATTTTCTTGGCTTTTAAAGATTAATTGTGATATAATTACTTTTATTAAAAATGATCAAAGTTCATTGGAGTCTCTATCCGATGAGCTTTTTTTATGCCTCTATTTTACCTATCGCTCTCTTTTCTGTTCGTGTTTTGTTCACCTATCCTGCTGACTCCATGACCTCAAATCCAATTACCTGGATTCTGGTACAAACTTTGCTGAATTGTTAAAAACCATATCTCCGCGATCCTCTAATTTAATTTGACAATTCCCAGGGGATGGTTCAAAAAGACACATAACCGATTATCGGACGTTGCCAACTCCCTTTTATAAAGTTTGACATATTAGATTTTTTCTTGACATGTTGTGTGTGCTACGATAAAAAAGACATATACGAAATTCAAATTACAGTTGGATTCCTTCTCTAACTCAATCTATAATTCAGAGCGACTTTTTTTGATTTTGAAGCACGATTTGTGTTTAAGTTGAACCTCATTCTCTCTTGATTATAGAACTCTGATCGTTTCTCCATGTCCTTAAACTTCTTAAACGGAATTTCCCAATGGAGAAACCACTCAAATTATGCCTACCTCGCTCCCGAGGGGACGTATTGTTCTGTTGGGAGCCTGATTACGAAAATTGGCCAGTATAGGGACTTATTGTTCAAAATTAAATAGACTTATCTCTTTTGTGGGAATTTGCTCCTTTTTGAATATTACCAGACATTCGAAAGGAGACAAGTATGAATCGCTAGCAACAGACAATATTGTTCACCGCAGCGGCTGTGATTAGCCGAGCCTGTTCACACGGATCGTTCGGCACATCGATCCAACACATGTTGTCTTCGCCAGGAAGGGTGTCCTCGGCAGAGGGTTGTTCATAACCGAGCTACTTTTAAGCCTTTTAGAAAGAGGAGGTAATTAAAATGAAACGGTTTTTCTGCGCTATTGCAACGATCATTGGGGGAATAACCCTTAGTATTCCAATCGCTGCTGCTCCAATCACATACAATGATGAGGCTACATTTCGAGCAGCCGCTGGACTGACAACGACGTATGGTTTCGAAACCCACGGAGTTACGGAAGGTATTGATCTTGCTTCCCCGCTCCTGGCCAATCAGCTTGATAACAATTTCGACCTTGCGTATGCGAACTTGAATGCCTTTCAGATTGTTGATAACGGATCCGCTCAAGGGGTAGCAGATGGCACTCACTATTTATTCACGCACTCATTCGGAACCACCTCTAATTACACGCTGAACTTTTCGAATTTCGGGGATTCGAACACCAGCATCACGGCGTTCGGACTCACCATCACCGACTTCGCCAGCAACCTTACAGTGAATGATCCTCCCGTAACAATCACTTATGACACCGGCGGTCTAACGGGGACTCTGCTCACCGTCAGTGGGGGACAGCCTGACTTCACTCAAAATTTCGTGGGCCTGACAGTCGATAACATTGACGCCTTTACCTCCCTTACGCTCACGCTGAACGACAACCTTTCCGGGTTTCAGGACTTCGATGAAGTCATCTATTCGAAAATGGAACCAATACCTGAGCCAGGAACAATGCTCTTACTTGTTTTCGGCCTAATCGGCTTAGTGGGATTCCGGAGAAAATTTAAGAAGAAATAAATACTAACATAAATTCTGGAAGGTAGAGTGAAGGAGACTCTGCCTTCTTTCTCCTCTCCCTCAGTTTACATATCCCATTATTATCGGACATTGTTCCCTTGTTCGGCTATTAAAGCCTTAAAAGACCACTGCTAAACCCTTTGCCGAGGTGAGATCGCCCGATACAGCGCCTCTCAGAAGCCCAAATTTCGGTTATCACAGGTGGTCAATTTTCAGTTGTCATTTCGATATTATCGGGGAAACGGTTCCACTGCAAAATCAAATCGCATTGAAAGATGGCGGCCCACATCCTGGATCATGGGGAGGGGATCATTCCGGTAAAATCTGTCCCATCCATTCCATGGCCCTGTAAATACCTGATTCTTGGTAGGTACTTTTAACCCTTCGATCAGGTTCGATCGTTGATTCTACGGCCTCTCACGCGGTCATTTTTTCGTGAGACACTGAAAAATCAGCGTTTGAAGTTCCCTGCCCTCCTAAAGGAAAAAGAAAAGGCAGGGGATGAACCCTGCCTATAAAAATATTCGACACTTTTGGAAAATATTGACCGCCATGCTCAATTTTTAATATTTATTGAGGCAACGTATAAGTCCCAGTAAAATCATAGACCATGAATCCCTTTGCTTTGTATTCCTTATCCCAGTTCGGCCCCCTGCTTTTGAAGGACCCGCTGCCCTTAATTCCTTCGAAGCGACCAGTTCCTTTAACATATTCAAACGTAGCCGAATATCCCCAGTAATTCCCTCCTGAGGGGATCCTGCTTGTAGGTCCTTTCCACCACAAAACCACTGTGGAACCGTCGGCAAAACTTAGTGAAGAATACCCTTGAAATCCTCTCTTCATATCGAAGGTACCTTTGCAGTTTGTAGGAGCAATATCGCCGTTTTCAAATATACTCAGACCCTTTCTGTCCATTACGCCAAGAACAGCTCCTTCTATCTCGTTCACTTTAACCCTTTCCGC
>JAHEHB010000193.1 GCA_024644775.1 Deltaproteobacteria bacterium | reverse complement strand
TGGTTTTGGGAAATCCTTGTGGAAACATGTCTAATCTCTCACGAAGTTTTTCATATACGGTTGGCATAGTCGTCTCCTTTTCTTAGGGCCTATAAAATTTGGTTTTCAAAACAATATGTTTTGATGTTATTCGATATTAAAGAATCGATATCGATGAATTAAACCTGCCTATAACTCCATCGATATTTCCTCAATACAGGGGTCATCTGGTTTAGATCGATAGCTCGCCAACTTGTACTCTAATTTCGGATTAAGATACCCAATAAAATTCTCCGATGCAACCATATATCTCTTGATTCCAAGTTTGAATTTGATATGGATTATTCCAATGATGCAAACCGGTTTTAAGAACAAAGAATAAAGGAGAAACCGATTATGGATTATCAAAATCTAAATGATATCGAGGCCAGAGAGATGGTAGACGGTATGAAAGCCCGATTTATCCATTCCAATAATATGACCTTTGCTTTTTGGGAAATCTCCGCTGAGTCTGCCTTGCCGGAGCATTCTCACCCCCACGAACAGGCGATGTATGTAATGGAAGGGGAGTGTGATTTTACCGTGGATGGAGAAACTCAAAGGGTGGGTCCAGGTGGCGTGGTAATCATCCCTCCCCATGCGGTTCATTCCAGCAAACCACTCAAAGAATGCCGGGTTCTTGACGTATTTCATCCGGTCAGGGAAGACTATCGGTAATTATCACATCGGAATTGGAATTTCAGATCATGGGTATAAAAATCATTCACAAGAAATGGTAAATATCAGAAGCGGTTATGTGACATGCCGTTTCTGCATCAGACACCTCCAGGCCCTCGGTGGATTTGGACGATTCGATCCAAAGTGTGGGATTCGTCCATTGGATTATTGGAATTTTACAAACTTTCGCTAACATTGTCGACATTGGGTGTTCATCAGGCTCCCTCCGTAAAAAAATCTCTGTCGGGGAGGATAGTAGGGGATGTCTATGCATTGATGCATTAAGAATTGATAAATTGCTGATAATGTAAAAAAAGCCAAGAAAAACAAGAATTGATGCAGCCGGAGAGGTTCATCATATTATCGGTGGAATCGAGCGTAAAAAAATTTTTTTAAACAACGATGATCGGAGCAAATTTGTAGAGCGGTTTGTTAATATCGTTACTGATACACAAACTGCATGCTATGCTTGGAGTTCGATTCCGATACTGGCCAAATCGGGAATTAGGGATGACCACTGTTGAATTATCCAAGCAGCTGAGAATTTGTTAGTCAGCGGCAAGCAAAGCATCGCAGAGAGGGGACGGAATTGCTTTTGGATTTGGGCAGGAGTCCCTTCGACGGCTTTGCCGGCTACGTGAGGGGACTCCCATCCTTTTCCTCACATAACTCACAAAATATCCGCTATATTTTTTATCTATCTCATCCCGTAGATTATGGTGCATGCTAGTTATATCTCATATTCTTTTGATTCTGCGATAATACTCATCTGGATTGTCCATTGGCTGAAACAGAATACCGTTATCATTTTTATGGTTTCTTGTATGAGAAACATATCCAAGCCAGATCTCGATTGGAATTCCATCAGGATATGCGAAGCACCGGTATCGTGTGCTTTTTCGTTTCGGTCCTAGAAAGTGAATGCATTTTCTACAGGTAGGGACTGCAACTTTCATAAGCGATTTGATTTTTTCAGGATCTGCACATACCATACCAATAATCCTATCTAAATATAGCTGGAAGTATTGAAGGAGTATAAAGAAATGTATCGATAATACCAATCGTCAAACCGATGAGGCCACCGTAGAATGTTGTAAAAATCATATCGACGATAGTTTTCATCTTCTCCCCTTTTTTTCTTAGCAACGAGCCGTCCAATGTTTTATATTCGGCATGGATAGTGGATAACTTTAGGAGGGTTGTTGGAACGGAAACTTTGGGCCATTCCGGTCTGTATCTTCTCTCAATTTTGCGCGGGCGATGGCGATTTTAGCCTCCCCCCAACCATTGCAGAAAGTTGCTCCAGGTCTTAGGCGAAAGAGATTCAACAGGCGTTTGCTAAATGCATAGAAGTGAAAGAAGATTAGTACGAAACGGCGATTCTTTGGTCCTATCGGCCCATCGCTGCAAATTAATTTGTCGTCGTAGATCCCTCGGTCTGTAAAACCAATGGCACCTTGCGCCAAAACCTTCACCTTTTTCCCTCGGGGTAAGCGTGGTCCAAGGACTAAAGCGTCGAGGAGGTCATCGTCACCACCAATGTATTCATTTACGGAGCCATAATTGAATGGGCATGGGAAAGGGGTTATGAAATCTACTTTTTCGCTCAAGCCACGCTTGAGAAAACTACCACGCGGAATTTCTATAACCACCTCAACTTGCAAAGTTTGTGAATCCATAGATCTGATCCTATTCTTTTTAACATACTGCACATGGATATCGGAACTTCCGGCCACAAATCAACTCTTTTTAAGTGCCCTCTAACCAGCGATACGTGGGTCTTGTTTTCTCGAACCAGCCCCTAATAGCCTTCGATATGCACTTGAATAGAAATATTTGTAAATCACCAGATTGTCGAATGAACCGACCAAAAACTTTCTAATATTCAAACACTCGCTCAATATATCGAGGAATAAGTTTGTCTTCCTTTTTGAACCCTGCAATGCTTTCCCACCGGTGAGTTCGAAAGAGACCTTGATTTCGGTCATACCGATCTTAGATTTTAAACCTTAAGGTACTCTCAGCCGGAAGCGATAAGAGTATCTTTTATGAACCAGATAGAAAGGTGACGGTTAAGCTGTCAATGAGAAACGAGACTCCAAAACTCGTTTGTGTATCTAATTTGTGTACAGTGTGTACCGTGGATGGGGGATCAAGGGTAATCTCGATGGATTTTGGATAATAATATGAGGTAGTTATAAAAAGGATGTGGTGCCGAAGGGGAGACTCGAACTCCCACGGAGAAACCCCCACTAGACCCTGAACCTAGCGCGTCTACCAGTTCCGCCACTTCGGCACAACTAAAAACCATTGATTTCAAGTGTAATGTCGTTTATATAAAATCTTTTAATATTTGTGTCAAGCGCATTGTTTGTGGATCAAAAAAGACTTAGATGAAATTTGTAACACAACTTGAATCAATAAAGACCCCTTTTGTGAATGCCGTCATTACCATCGGTAATTTTGATGGTGTGCACCTGGGTCATCAGGCGCTTTTTCGCGAAGTCATGAAAAAGGCCCGTCAGATTGACGGTACCGCTATTGCCATGACCTTTGAACCGCATCCGATTCGGGTGTTAAAACAAAACGGCCAACCGCCCCTGATCACACAGTATGAGCAAAAAATCGAACTCATTGAACGCACCGGTCTCGATGTTCTTATCTGTATGACGTTTACTCCTGAGTTTTCAGCCATTTCTGCAAGAGATTTTGTGGAGAATCTGCTGGTTAAACACATCGGGATGAAAGCGATCGTTGTGGGTCGGGATTATACTTATGGGAAAAACCGGGAAGGCAATCTCAAAAGCTTGGAGACGGATGAAACTCTTAGGGTTTCCCACCGCAAATATTAACTTACAGGATGAGCTGTGTCCGAAAACCGGCATCTATGCGGTTACGGTAGATATCCACGGGAAGATCTACAATGGTGTCGCAAATATTGGGTACAGCCCAACCTTTAACGACCATCAATTTACTGTGGAAGTTCATATCTTGGATTTCAATAAGCGTATTTATGGGGAAAACGTTCGAGTAAACTTTGTCAGACGAATCCGAGATGAAGAAAAGTTTAGAAATATCTCGGAGTTGTCGGGCCAAATCAGAAAGGATATTATAGAGGCGATTGATATTCTCTCAAACGAGCAGAGATGAGGGGTTTCTGTTAACTCTACCAACGAATATATGAAACGAAACATAACCATCTCCTTCTTGTTGGGGATTGTCGTCTCGGGTGTTGCCTTCTATTTCGCTTTTCGAAATGTTCCCGTCTCAGATCTTTTCAGCTATCTTGCTTCCATAAACTATTTTTGGGTGATTCCTTCCATAGCGATAGCACTTTTAAGTTTTGTCATACGTGTCTTGCGTTGGCAGGTTATTATGGCATCGGCTCGTCAAATCAGCTTCTGGCGAGCGTTTCATCCGCTGATGATCGGTTTCATGATAAACTGTATTTTGCCGGGTAGGGTGGGTGAGGTGGTCCGACCGGTCATTTTACGAAAGCAGGACAATTTTCCGGTCTCAACCGGCCTTGCCACTGTGGCTGCAGAACGGGTGTTTGACGTCGGTTTTTTGATCGTGTTGTTTGTGACGGTGTTTGCAACCGTAAATATCAACCCTGATTTTACTATTACATTCGGTAATTATCGATTGAATCGAGATACACTGGAAATGATCAGCAGCGGTATGTTTAAGGTATTTATGATAATCATCGCCGGTATTTTCATGGTAACCATTCAACGTACCCGACATGTGATAAACGTCCTGATTTCGAAGATTCCCAGCCTTTTTTTCTTTTTGAGTCCTTCGGGTCGGTCCAAAATTCAAGAAACCATCAGTAAGCCTTTGGTAGGATTTGTTGAGAATTTTGCAGAGGGGTTTTCTCTTGTGAAGTACCCCAAAAAAATCGTTATCTGCCTTGGACTGTCACTTATGATTTGGTATTTTTCGGCACTTTCCATTTATATCATGGCGCTTGGGTGTCCCGGGATTCAGCTCTCGTTTCTT
This sequence comes from Deltaproteobacteria bacterium, assembly GCA_024644775.1. The sequence continues at coordinate 4,953 of JAHEHB010000193.1, read as the reverse complement.
GAAATGACAGCCGTTATGATCATTATCTGCTTTTTTATTGCGCTGCCTTCGGCTCCGGGATTTTGGGGGATTTGGGAGGCTGGCGGGGTTTTTGCGCTGTCGCTTTTCGGGGTTTCGACGAAAGATGCCGCTGGTTTTACGCTTGCAAACCATGCCGTCCAGGCGATTCCGGTTATTTTCATTGGTTTTGGGTCGGCAGTGATTACCGGTGTTAACATCTGGAAGGTTGCGTTTGAGGAAAGAGCGACTTAATATACGATATTACTTAATTATTTTGATTTGTTGAGTACAATCATCCCTGGTTGCTGTTTCCGGGCAAGAGGTGTCGTAAATGTCTTATCTTCAAATATATGCGTTTCCAAACAAGTTTCTGAGCCGGACCGCAAAGCCGGTTGAAAATATCGACGGGACAACTCAGGAAATTATCGACCGTATGGCACTTACGATGTACGAAGCTCCGGGTATCGGACTTGCTGCGATTCAAGTCGGTGTCGATAGGAGTATTCTGGTATACGATGTTGCACCGCGAGATGAAACGCGGGACCTCCATGTTCTTATAAATCCTAAAATTGTATCCGACGACGGGGAAATCCTTTCCGAAAACGAGGGATGTCTGAGTGTCCCCGACTATCGCGCAGACGTGAAGCGCTCAAAGTCCATACTTGTGGAGGGTGTTGACAGGGATGGCAATCCGATTCGCATCGAAGCAGAGGATTTGCTTGCCATTGTTTTACAACACGAAATAGATCACCTCAATGGAAAACTGTTTATCGACCGAATCAGCAAGCTAAAGCGTGAGCTTTATAAAAAACGGGTTCAAAAACAGATCAAAAGAAAGTAGCCACTCATTGAAAACGATTTTTATGGGTACTCCGCGATTTTCCGTCCCCTCTCTTGTTGCCCTCCACGAGAAGCAGTTTGATATCGTCCTGGTGGTGACTCAACCAGACCGGGGAATCGGACGGGGTCGAAAAATCATTGCGTCTCCAGTAAAAAAGACCGCTGAATCATTCGGTTTAGATATCATTCAGCCAAAATCCATCCGTGCCGAGTGGGTCACAGACCGCATGCGAAGTCTCGAGCCGGAGTTTCTTGTCGTGGTTGCTTTCGGACAAATTCTCCCCAAAAATCTACTCCAATTGCCCAAGAAAGGCGCCATCAACCTTCATGCGTCGCTTCTGCCTAAATACAGAGGCCCTGCTCCGATTCAATGGGCAATCATTAACGGTGAGAAAGAGACCGGCGTTACCACCATGCTCATGGATGAGAAGATGGATACGGGGGATGTTCTCTTATCTGAAAAGACTTTTATCGGTCCGGAAGAAAACAGCGAGACACTTCACGACCGCCTGGCGACTATCGGTGCGGATCTTTTAGTAAAAACATTACGCGGAATGGAAAAAAATGAGATTCGACCGATTCCCCAGGATCACTCACAGGCAACGGTTGTACCGATGCTCAAAAAACGCGATGGTCGTATCGATTGGAATTTGCCGGCAAAAAAAATTGAAGACTTTATCAGAGGGATGACGCCTTGGCCGGGTGCGTTTACATTTTATGAAAACAAACGTCTGAAGATCTTCAAAGCCAGGGTGGTAAAATCAGAATCCGGTGAAGATCCTGGAACGGTTATCAAAGGGTTTTCAGACGAACTGCAGGTTGCAACCGGAAAAAATATTTTATCGATTCTCGAAATTCAAAGTGAGTCTGGAAAGCGACTCCCCGCCACTGAATTCCTTCGGGGTTTCAGAATTCCTCCTGGAACGACGTTTAGATTCTGAAAATGACAAAAGATCCCCGCAGAATCGCCCTGTTTGTCTTAAATCATCTGGAAATGGAGAAAAAAACGCTGGATCGCATATTGGAGGATTTTGTTGATGATATCGAACGGTTGGATCGACGGGACAGGGCCTTTTTTAATGCGATGGTTTTTGGTGTTCTCCGATGGCGTGACCGGCTCGATTGGGTTATCGGACACTTTTCTAAAGTATCACTTAAAAAAATAGATTTAATTATCTTGAATATTATAAGAATTGGAACATTTCAAATAATGTTTCTGGATCGGGTACCCGTATTTGCAGCGGTAAACACCTCTGTAGATTTGGCAAAGTCTGTGGTCGCCACCGGGGGGAGTCGATTTGTAAACGCCTTGTTGCGAAATATTGCCAACAACTATAAAAAGGTCGATTTTCCGGCTTCCCATAAAGATCCGGTATCGGCCATTGCCAAAGAAAAATCCTTTCCCATGTGGCTCATCAAACGGTGGATGGCGGATTTGGGAGAAAAAGAGACGGCGAGATTATGCGATGCCGTCAATACGATACCTCCCATAACAGTGCGCACGAATACCTTAAAGACGAATCGGGAAATGCTGATCGACGCCCTTAAAGGCAGTGCTAAACGGATTCAACCGACCCCCTTTGCACCGGACGGTATTTCACTTTGGAATCTGTACGATCCAATTCCAGAGTCTGGAGCTTTTAAAGCGGGGTGGTTTCAGGTGCAGGATGAAGCAGCCCAGCTTGTCTCCCTTCTGTTGGATCCCCAACCCGGGCAATGGGTTATGGATGCCTGCGCCGGTCTCGGAGGCAAAACGGGGCACATCTCCCAACTGATGAAAAATCGGGGTACACTGGTTGCTGTGGACAAAGACCAAAGAAAACTTCAACGGCTTGAGACCGACAGTTTCCGCTTGGGAATATCCACTACGACATGTCTCCAGCATGATTTGAGCGTGCCGATAGACACGGTTAAGGCAGGGCGGTATCATCGCGTCTTGTTGGATGCCCCGTGCACCGGTCTTGGTGTCCTGCGTCGAAATCCGGATACGAAATGGTCTGCCAGTGAAAAGGATTTGGGAAAAAATTCGGAAAAGCAGCTCCTATTTTTAAAAAACCTTGCGGATCTCATACTGCCTTCCGGAATTTTGGTCTATGCAGTTTGCAGCACCGAACCGGAGGAAACCCAGGCGGTGATCGACGCGTTTTTGAAGATCCATCCGGAATTTGTTATTGATAAATATTGTGGCGGGCTTTCCGGCTTGGCACGATCTGTAGTGAATCGAAATGGTTATCTTATAACACTTCCACACAAGCATCACATGGATGGATTCTTTGCGGTTCGATTGAAACGGATGCCGTAGTGTACGACATTGATCAGTCGTCATTGGTCTTTGGTCAATTATTATCCTTAAAATCCAGTTTATCCTGTCAACCAAACACAATATAAAATGAATCCATTCCTCACCATTAATTGAACTTTTTCGAACACAGCCTCACTCCCGCCAAGAAGGTTTGATTATTTCTTAGGTTGACCTGTCGTAGTTACTGCCGTAAAATCCACAATTACTTTGCCATGGAGTCGATTCCTTCTACTGAAAAGTCGGATGTGTCAAAACGGGAAATAAACTCAGTACCGCTGGCGGTTGATCTGGATGGTACACTCGTCAAGACGGATCTGTTGGTCGAGTCGCTGTTGGTTCTGGTGAAACGAAACCCATTGTACGTTTTTCTAATATTGATCTGGGTCTTGAAGGGAAAAGCGTATTTCAAACACCAGGTCGGCCGGCGGGTGACTCTCGATGTGAGCAGTTTGCCCTATCATCTGGAACTCCTCATCCATCTTCGAAATCTCCATGAACAGGGACGACGATTGATTTTGGCCACAGCCGCCGATGAGCGGATTGCAGGACAGATTGTCAATTATCTGCAGCTTTTCGATACAATGTTGGCGAGCGACGGTATCACAAATCTTTCCGGTATTCGCAAAAGAGATCGATTGCTTGATGAATTCGGAGAGAAGGGATTTGATTACGCCGGTAACAGTCCCGACGACCTTGTCGTTTGGGCTGCAGCACGTAATGCCATCGTCGTAAGTTCTTGTGCGCAATTCCGAAAAGCCGCCGATCGAATTGCCGTCGTTGCACAGTTTTTCGAGCAGAGACAGGGCGGTATCAAGCAATATTTGGGAGCTGTGCGTCTGCATCAATGGCTAAAAAATTCGCTCATTTTTGTCCCGTTGTTGGCAGCTCATCGAATCCATGACGCCGCTTTGTTTGCTCCGGCTTGTCTCGCCTTTGTGGCTTTTGGGTTGTGTGCATCCAGTGTCTACGTGTTAAACGATCTGCTCGATCTCTCCGAAGATCGTCGCCACCCGCGAAAACGGTATCGTCCTTTTGCGGCGGGTGAGCTTTCGCTTCTTTCCGGTTTAGTGTTGGCCCCAACGTTGCTGGTGTTTAGTATCCTCTTGAGCTTGTTGCTACCGGGTGCCTTTTTAGGAATACTGGCTGCCTACTATAGTCTAACCCTGGCATACTCGTTTTACATAAAATACATTATGATGTTGGATGTGATTGTACTGGCGGCACTGTTTACCGTACGGATGATGGCGGGTTCGGCGGCCGTCAATATTTGGCCGTCGCACTGGCTGTTGGCTTTTTCCATGTTTCTGTTTGTCAGCCTGGCGCTTGTGAAACGCTATGCAGAGCTGGTGATCGTGCGAAAAGAACGGGGAGAAAATGCCAGTGCGCGGGGTTATGTGGTCGGTGACCGGGAACTTCTGGCCGCCATGGGTAGCGCGAGTGGATTTATATCCGTACTGGTACTGGCGTTGTATATTGCCAGCGGAGCCGCCCTTCAATATTATGGTCATCATCGAGTCATCTGGCTGGCCTGCCCCCTTTTGTTTTTTTGGATCAGCTATATATGGCTACTGGCGCATCGCGGCACGATGCATGATGATCCTCTGGTTTTTGCCTTGCGGGATCCGGGCAGCTGGATTATCTTCTTACTAATGACGGCTGTCATGATCGTTGCGACATAACCGATGCACAAACGCTACCACTCATGGGGTCGGTATCCTCAGTTTGATCAATCGGCGGTTCGATTAAATTGGCGCTCGCTGCCCCTGCCGTTGGCGACGAATCCCGATTCTTCTTATTTGCCCTTCGGAAAC
>JAHEHB010000192.1 GCA_024644775.1 Deltaproteobacteria bacterium | reverse complement strand
CTGCTATTTGTAACCTCTGGTCTGGGGGGTATGAGTGGCGCCCAGGGAAAAGCCATTGAGATTGCAGGGGGGGTGGGTATCATCGCAGAGGTTGATAAATCTCGAATAAAGACCCGGTTTGATCAGGGCTGGGTCGGTAAAGTAATGGATGATCCGACTGCAGTATTTGCCACAGCCAAAGAATATCAGGAAAAAGGAGATCCTATCGCCATTGCGTTCTACGGAAATGTTGTGGATTTGCTCGAATACGCCGTGAAAAATCATATTGTTATTCATCTGTTATCCGATCAGACCTCCTGCCATGCGGTATACAATGGCGGATACTGTCCACAGGGATTGACGTTTGATGAAAGAACAGATCTTATAAAGACCGATCCAACAAAATTTCGAAAACTTGTGGACATCACTTTAAAGCGGCATTTTGAACTTATCAAAATCCTTGTCCATCGGGGAACCTACTTTTTTGACTACGGAAACAGTTTCTTAAAGGCGATTTACGATACTGGGGTTACGGAAATCTGCAGAAATGGCAAAGATCCAATGGATGGTTTTATCTTCCCCTCCTATGTGGAAGACATTATGGGGCCGCTGTTGTTTGATTTTGGCTATGGTCCGTTTCGATGGGTCTGCTTAAGCGGCAAAGAAGAAGATTTATTTGAGACGGATAAAGCCGCCATGGAATGTATCGATCCGAATCGACGATTTCAGGACAAGGACAATTATGTATGGATACGGGATGCGAAGCAAAATAAGCTCGTTGTGGGAACACAAGCGAGAATTCTGTATCAAGATGCCATGGGCAGAATGAATATCGCATTAAAGTTCAATGAAATGGTGAGAAACGGCGAAATCGGACCGGTTATGCTGGGAAGAGATCACCACGATTGCGGGGGGGTAGATTCTCCTTTTAGAGAAACGGCCAACATCAAGGATGGCAGCAACATCATGGCCGATATGGCCATCGTAGGATTTGCCGGAAATGCCGCTAGAGGTATGAGCATGGTTGCCCTTCACAACGGTGGCGGAGTTGGCATCGGAAAAGCCATTGATGGGGGCTTCGGGCTTGTTTTAGATGGTAGTAAAAAAGTAGATCGAATTCTTTGTACGGCCATACCCTGGGATGTCATGGGTGGGGTCGCACGACGTGCCTGGGCAAGAAATGAAAATTCCATTGACACCAGTATCGCATATAATAAAGAGAGACAGGGCAAAGACCATATCACCCTTCCTTATCTTGCAGATGACAACATGGTCAAGGATCTGGTGGCAGGGGCGTTTAAAAAGGTAAGATCACTGCAAACTTAGCGTTTTTAGCAAAGCGGTCTGAAAAATCCGGAAAACGGTTTCTGGCGGCTTGACAAATCTTGAAATTTAGCTTAGTCTAGAACTAAACTAATGAAGAGGGCAAACAATGGAAGTCGGGATACATGAGGCAAAAACCAAACTATCCAAGCTTATTCCTGCAGTATTGAGTGGCGAAGAGGTGATTATTACCAAAGCTGGACAACCGCTGGTCAAACTTGTCCCGGTTGAAGCGAAAAGTGGTACAAGACCATTGGGTGCGTATGAAGGGAAAGTCAAGTTTCATGGAGACCTTTTAGAACCGATTCCTAATGAATTTCTGGATACTTTCTGGCTTCAAGCAGATGATCATGCGTTATCTCCTTGACACGCATACGTTTCTCTGGATGGCGGCTAATCCCGCTAGTTTGTCACTCAAGGTTTCAGAAATTGTCAGAAAGAAAGGCAACTCACTCTATCTGAGTGCAGCTAGTGGCTGGGAAATCGCGCTGCTCTGGCAACTCAACAGAATTGAGCTACCGGATGAACCCCAAAGATTCATCCCTGAAGCCTTACAAAAGCTAACCGTACTTCCGCTGCCGGTTGGTTTTCCGACAGCCATATCCGCGGCATTGCTCCCGCTTGTCCACCGCGATCCTTTTGATCGCATCATCATTGCAGAAGCGATGAAAGAAAAAATGATTATACTGACCAAAGATAAGACCTATAGGGAATATGGGGTTCAGTCAGTGTGGTAATAAGATGAGACCGGCTTTGATGCCGCGATTGGTTTTGTTGTGCCGCGTTTAATATTTTAAGTCGGCTGGATTCCCGCCAGAGGGGCCCATCGGTTTACCTGTCGAAAATTATTTTAAAGGAAATATCAATCATGGAGAAGATTTTGTAATGTGTGCCGAATTTCAGCGAAGGCAGGGACCTTGGAAAAATCGAGAAAATCGTCGATCCGTTTCGAGGAAAAGAGGGGGTGACGCTGTTAGATTACAAAAGAGATCACGATCATAACCGGGTCGTCGTAACTGCAGTTGGCAAACCCGGTACTTTAAAAAAAGCAGTAATAGACGCCATGGGCGTAGCCGTCGATCTAATAGATTTAAGAATCCATGAGGGCCAGCATCCTCGGATGGGGGCGATCGATGTGGTGCCGTTTATACCCATAAAGGGGTTAACGATGGAGGAGACTGTCGATATATCAAAAGAAGTTGCAAAGGAGGCGGCCAATGCGTATGCGCTCCCCATTTTTTTGTATGAAAAATCTGCAACCAGACCCGAAAGAGAAAATTTAGCCAATGTCCGTAAAGGCCAGTTTGAAGGAATGGCAGATAAAATCAGACAACCGGACTGGGCGCCTGATTTCGGCCCGAAAGCTGTTCATCCTTCTGCCGGCGTCACCGCGGTGGGCGCCCGGATGCCACTGGTCGCCTTCAATGTGAATTTAAATACAAACAATCTTGATGTTGCCGTTACCATCGCCAAAAAGGTCAGATTTATCAATGGCGGATTACGGTATTGTAAGGGAATCGGTATCGAACTAAAAGAAAGAGGTATTGTCCAGGTTTCCATGAATATGACCGATTATACACAGACTGCCCTCTACCAGGCTTTCGAGCTGGTCAAGATCGAAGCCAGGCGGTATGGTGTAAATGTTGTCGGTAGTGAAATTATCGGCCTGGTTCCCATGGAAGCCCTTATCGATACTGCCGTGCACTATATGGGTATAGAAGATTTTTCCATAGAGCAGGTTTTGGAATCCAGAATCTGGGAATGAGATACTGATCGCCGATGATCTTTATTAAATTCTGTGCGTTGACAACCGCTTAAAACTATCCGAAGGCACTACCATGAATGGCAATGTCGTAATAAAAAATGCTTCTCAGTTGGTAACGTGTAGTGGGTTTACGGCGAAGAAGGGGAGCGAAATGACCAATCTGCATGTGATCGAAGACGGGGCAATGATTATTGAAGAAGGGATGATCACAGCCGTCGGGAAGAGCCAAAAAATTCTTTCGGAACAGGATGACGCATGGTTTTGCAAAAAAGGCTTTAGTGTCGTCGACGCGGGTGGTCACGCGGTATTGCCGGGATTTGTGGATTCGCATACTCACTTTGTATTCGGTGGATATCGAGCGGAAGAGTTTTCCTGGCGACTTCGCGGTATCCGTTATATGGATATTATGAAGCGAGGCGGTGGCATCGCAAATACCGTCGAAGCGACCCGGGCAGCCCCAAAGGAGGCGTTGATGGAATCGGGAATACAGCGACTGAATTCCATGTTATATTTCGGGGTGACAACGGTAGAGGGAAAGAGCGGGTACGGTTTAGATCGTGATACGGAAATAAAACAACTGGAAGTCATGGCAGATCTTGATAAATTGCATCCCATTGATGTTGTCAAAACATTTCTGGGGGCTCATGCGGTGCCCAAAGAATACAAGGGAAAAGAAGATGCATTTATCGATTTTATGATCGACGCGGTATTGCCCGAAGTGGCGGAGAAAAAGCTTGCGGAATTCTGTGATATATTTTGCGAAAAAAATGTCTTCTCTGTTTCACAATCCAAGCGACTCTTGCAGCATGCCAAACAGATGGGTTTAAAGCTAAAACTCCACGCCGATGAAATCGTGCAACTCGGTGGTGCTGAATTGGCCGCAGCGTTAGGTGCCGTTACGGCAGACCATTTGCTTCACGCATCGGACAGGGGCATTCAGGATATGGCCACAATGGATGTGGTGGCCACATTGCTTCCGATAACCGCTTTTAGTCTGAAGGAATCCTACGCAAGGGGTCGCCATATGATCGACCAAGGCTGCGCCGTTGCACTCGCTACCGATTTTAATCCGGGGAGTTGTTTTTCCGAATCAATCCCACTTCTCATTGCATTGGCAACCCTTTACATGAATCTCACCACAGAAGAGGTTATTACTGCATTAACCCTCAATGGTGCAGCGGCTTTAGACAGGGCGGATACTCTCGGGAGTATCGATGTGGGCAAACAGGGAGATGTGATTCTGCTTGAGTTTCCATCTTATCATTTTCTTCCCTACCATATCGGTGTAAACACGGTTAAGAAAGTCATTAAAAAAGGAAATCTGGTGTTTGACAAAAAACTGGAGGGTGTTACGCCATGCTAACTGAATTAACCATTACCGAATTTTTAGAAAAGACAGCGTCCGGTTCAGCGACACCTGGCGGTGGGAGTGTCGCTGCTTTAAGTGCTGCCTTAGCGGCCGGTCTTTCTGAAATGGTCGCAAATCTGACCATCGGTAAGAAAGGATATACGGCATCAGAGGCGGATATGAGGGCGTTGGCGGAAAAAGCGCGGGGCCTCAAAGATAAATTGGCACAGGATATCGATCGAGATTCGGAAGCGTATGCGGAGGTTTTGGCGGCGTTTCAACTCCCGAAAAACACGGAAAATGATAAAAACCAACGGCAACAAGCCATCCAAAAGGGGTTGGCGGCGGCCGCATCTGTTCCCTTAAGTGTTGCAAAGGATGCCCTGATTGTTATGGAGCTTGCTGCTATGGCCGTTGAAAAAGGCAATAGAAATACGGTTACCGACGGGGCGGTGGCCGCCATGACAGCGAGAACAGCCGTGCTTTCCGCAGTGTATAATGTGAAAATTAATCTGGGTTCGATAGAGGATGTAGACTTTAAGAATGACATGATGGCGCAAGTAGAAGAATTGGAAAGGGAGGCGATTAAAAGGGAAAACGAAATCCTCGCAACAGTCGTTTTGTAACGTTACGGCTCAAAAGATTGCGATGACGCAGCGAGTAAAACTCGCCCATATGCTTCCTGATGTTTCATCTTATCCACAACCTGGCGGACATCAGAACTTCGTTCTTTATTGAAACTTGGTCCTTCGGGCCAGTCGAAGATCCTGTCTTGCGGGGGTCAGAGGCAGAAGGCTCTGCCTGTAATTTTGCTACCTGGTTATATACAAAGCCCAAGTTAGTGAAATTTAGCTTCCCTCCCCTGTCGAAGATCCGCCTCTGGCGTGGGCAGGAGGGATTGAGGGAGGAGGACAAGGCGATAAAATAGACATCATTTCCTCATCTTTTTCATAAATCCCCTCGTTAGTCTTCCTGAACCATGGCGACCACCCTCACCCAGCTTCCGCCAGCGCGCTCGATTTTGATGGGAAACGCATAAACGGTAAATCCAGAGTGAGGTAGTAGATCCAGGTTCGTAATCCATTCCAGAATACAGATACCGCGCTCGCCGGCAGCGCGATGGCCCTCCATATACCTTCCCTTGCGTTCACCTTTTCTGAGGGATTCAATCTGTAGTTGTGGTGGTCGATCCCAACAGCAGGCATCAATGCCGACGAGCCTCACGCCTCGGTCGGCCAACCAGAGCGTGGCTTCCCTTGTCATTCCCGCGTTCATGTTGTCACATGACGTCTGGCCATAGCAGGCGCCTGCGCCGGTTTTTATTAAGACAATGTCCTTCGGACGGATTGTATGGCCGATTTTTTTGACGGCCTCTTTGATATCCGCCGCCGGGATATCCTCTCCGGGGGTTTTGTAACTGAGATCCAGCCAGACACCCGGTCCAAAGCACCATTCAAGCGGCACCTGATCGATGGTAAGGGCCGGCTCCCCTTTCGTGGTTTCCGTGTAGTGCCATGGTGCATCAAAGTGCGTACCGGTGTGTGTGGTCAGGAAACTGAATTCCTCCATGGCGTTTGCGCGATGACCGATATCAGCCGGGTTAATATCCAGCTGATCGGAAAGGCCCAATGCCCGGCTGCGGTGATCAGCGTAGCGTATTTGAGCGGGTCTCCCGAAACCGCCTCCGTTGATTATGGGCAGACTCAGATCGACGATGCGGTATTCTTTCATTTTGTGCGGGCCTCTCATATTCATTATGTGTTTATAGAAAGTTTTAAATATGTTCAAAAGTACTGTTTAAAATTCGCGTTATGGCCTTTTAACCTGGAATCATGTTTTAGATTTTCTATTTTACAATGTTCGTTTAAATGCAGGAGATGATAGTAAGAGACAGTCCCATTTGATTCATCTGCATCAATTTCAATATCTGACATGACCCACTGAAAAGTATCCCTTATAATTCTAGAAGGTAGACCATTCTTTTTGAACAAAAGGTCCGTCATGCCGTTCCAATTCTTGGAAAACGAATTCGAATCTTTATTAAAAGATATTTTGATCATTAATAGGGTGTCAGTGAGTTTAGAGCGAGAAAAATCAATTGAATATATAGGATACTTCAATTCACGGGTATTCAATACCTGGGTATCAATATAAGTGCCAAAGGTTTCCTGTTTCTTATTCAATGCAGCTGGTTTTATATCCAATGCATTTAATATACCCATATCCGGACTACATAGCCATAGTGGCTCACGAATCATTTTCTGCTGTGGTGAGATGCCGGTGAATCCCTGAACTTTGTTTATCTTTGCGATTATTGTATCATTACCATCGGTCCAACGAATATCGGCAAAGGTTGGCTCACCGGCAGACGAGTAACTAACAACAACGAGTAGTAATAATAAAAAAATTACAAAAGTTTTTTTCATGATTTCCTCCGTAACAAAATATGGATCATCAAAAATAATATATTGTATCGAAATGGAGAACGATAATTAGAATGGCCGCTAACAATTGTGATCGCAAGAATTAAGCCACAATAAGCATTCCTAAAAATATACCATAATTATCAAGCGATTATACTCGAAAATAAGAATTGAGATGTATACGATAACCCTATTTTTATGTGAAACAGATTTCATAAAAATGAGAATAAAAATACATTCACTAAAAAAGCCCACACCGCAAAGCAGAAACGGTATGGGCTAATTATGGATGGAAGGCGAAAAGGAGGTTATCACCTTCGTGATTTTTCTTTATCACATTTGTTGTGTCTGTCAAGAAGTTTAAAAATCGTCCGGTGGTTTCTGTCGTCTTAAGTAAAGAAATATTCAGGTGAGTACTGTGTAGATTTCCCGGAAACCGGAGGTTTAAATAGAGGTTGTTTCCGGTCAATCGGCAGAAGCGCAATCATCTTATTTTCTATTATGTTGAATGCTCTCAAGAAACCAATCTGTCAGTTTTCTGCTTGGATCAATTGTTTTTTCCATCACCTCATCTAATTATCTAAGACTTCCCTTATTTTTCGTGCGATCTTTTTCAGGTTGAAAGGTTTTTGTATAAAATCATTACAGCCCTGATCTAAAATTTTTTTAGCCTCACCGTTCATGCTGTATCCACTTGAAAGGAGCACCTTAATGTTGGGGTTTATCTTTTTCAGTCTTTCATAGATTTCTCCACCGCTCATATTCGGCATGATCATGTCGAGTATGACCAGATCGATTACATCCTGACTTTCTTTGTAAACAGCAATTGCTTGTTTTCCGCTTTGGGCGGTAAAAACCTTATAACCCAATGATTCAATCATTCGGCGTCCAACTTCTATCATCATGCCCTCATCATCGACAAGGAGCGCGGTTTCCGAACCTTTTGATGGTGGATGTGCAATTTCCTCTTTTTTCACAACCTCTTTGCCATTTGCCGGCAGATAAATATTAAATCTCGAGCCTTTGCCCTTTTCGCTGTAGACATTAATCATACCCTCATGACTTTTGACAATACCATACACGGAGGCCAATCCCAATCCCGTTCCTTTTTCCGGATTTTTTGTGGTAAAAAACGGATCAAATATTCTTTGTTGAGTTGCTTTGTCCATTCCGATTCCCGTATCGGTAACTGATATTTTTACATATTGGTCCCCATTTGCTCCCCTGGATTTGGTATCGGTTTCTTCCAGAATGATGTTTTCGGTTTGAACATAAAGATCGCCTCCATTGGGCATTGCTTGGTAAGCGTTTACATAAAGATTCATAAAAACCTGTTGAATCTGCCCCGCATCGATATTTACGGACCATATATCTTCGCCATAGGTTTCGTGAATTGTAATTTCCTTTTTGGTGCGGCTAAAGATACGATTATGATTTTTAAGGAGATCATTCAGATCGATGGATTTAACCTCAAATTTACCACCCTTGGCTAAGCCAAGCAGTTGTTTCGTTAGGTTCCCACCTTGTTCCACGTAGTTTTCTACATTTTTCAGCTTCTCGTAATGCGGGTGCCCGGGCTTTAGATCCAAGAGCATCAAAGAGGCATGTCCTTGGATACCCATCAATAAGTTATTAAAATCATGAGCGATACCACCTGCCAACGTACCGATCGCCTGCATGGTCCGGGCTTGATTCAATTGATTCTCTAACCCTTTTCTGTGTGTTATATCTCTTGCGATACCTTGTGTTCCCAAAAATGAATCTGAATTGGGCTTCTTCGATTTATACAAACCTTCGGCGTAAACATTAAAAATTCTAAAATTAACTGTATACTGATTATTCGTTAATCGTTTTTCTTCGATATAGGGCTCCGCACTTTGATTCTTCATCAACAACCGTATTTGGTATGTTTTTGTGCATCGATCGCCGGTGCGTCGTTCATTGATTCGAAAAGCGGCTTTTCTTCTGTCATCCGGATGAACGATATCCCATATGGGCCTGCCAATCAGCCCTTCAAGGCGGTATCCATATTGATTTATGGTATCATTAACGAAAGTGATACGCCCTTCTGCATCCAATCGGTATATAATATCCGGAACTGATTTTAGGATAGAATCGATATTTTCCTTTGTTTGAGAGAGTGTCTCCTCGGCCTGTATACGTTCGGCATTATGCTCAAGAAAAGGGCGGATGATAAAAAGGTAAAGCGCCGGAGAAAGTAGTGTCACCAAAACAGTGGAATCGATAATCGCCTTGTGCCAAAAAGACAAAGCGGGGAAGAAAGAAAGAATCATCATTATAAAAGCTTCGCAAAAAAATATTGTTAGAACGATGATGAAAAAAAGATGTAAGGGCGATCGATATTTGCGTGGCTGGGTGCGATATGACCCTTCCGCATCATTTACGGAAATCTTGTTTGCAACAATCATCTTGTCCCTTTTGTTTCTTTTCTCACTCAATGCCGCCCTCCAGTATTTTATAAACGAAAAGGCTATATCCGAAACATAGCAAAGCGTCAATGGTTTGAGTCTGGTTCTGATGAGACCATTCGTCGGTTAAGGTCTCTCTGCTTTTCAACCGATCCAATACACCCGCATGTCGCACGTCTATCGGGTAAGCGGCGCAATATTTAAATACCACAATGTGGCATTTAAATCAATCTCATTTGAAAAACATTGGACAATTAAATATGCCGATTTAGATGAATTCGTAAAAAGCCAAATTCATCTAACTATCAGCGCGAATTAACTCGGGTTCTCCGATGGGCTCCAGGCAGTTGCGGTTTTTATTTTTGGGACTATTAAAAAACGGATTCGTAGGAACTGCCACAAAATC
>JAHEHB010000191.1 GCA_024644775.1 Deltaproteobacteria bacterium | reverse complement strand
GGTTTAGTTTGAAGATCCTCCGAAAGTGAAATCTCCCACCGCCAAAAAACGGCGGCTTCCGAGCTCGGTGTAAATAAGATCTTTGGTGTTTGTCGATTTCAGTTTCTCACTGTTCAGTTAAATCTCCACGCTTGTCTGAGAGACCTGATTAAATCCCAAATTCCAAATAAAACTTTCTGTGGTGTTCCTTTAGAACTTGGCTGAGTGCGGTTTTTAACCCGATGTCACAACAACCCAAGGTGAACCTTGATGGCAGTTTCTATCGGGTCCATATCATTTGTTTGTAACATGCCAATGAATTTCACGATGCGGTTTTTGTCGAGTGTGCGTATCTGGTCGGCTTTGGCCTTTGATTTTTTGGGAAGATTTCCGGTTCCTTTGCGCAACAAGACTTCAAACGGGTATATCTTCTTGAGATTCTTCGATGTCACCGGCAATATCGTTACAGTTCCGGAAAACTCATTGTTTTTGTCGTTTGAAACAACCACAACCGGGCGGGTCTTGGAAAGCTCTCTGCCAATGACCGGATCTATCGTAGCAATATAAATCCCTCCTCGTCTAATATTCATCCCACCCCTCCAAGTCAGCGTATTCAAACTCCCTTGACATCGCTGAGCTCTCTTTTGCAGCAGCCCGATAGCCTTCTTCTAACGCTTTTTCGAGGTCTTCCTTTTCTTTTTCGGCGATATATTTTCTCACAGCTTCAGCGATACACCGACTACGTTCTCTGGATCCTGCATATTTACTTAATGCTAAGACCAGTTCTTTTGGAATTGTGATATTCAGTCGCACCGTATCTGTGTTCATAACTATGCCTCCAAATAGACGCTTTTAAGTGTTAATTATATCACGTTTTTTTATGTATTTGTCAACCCATAATTAATGTGTTCAGGCAGGGCATCTAACAGTAGATAGTATTACTCTGGCATCTTCTCGTGGGGCGAAGACGAGTTCGAAAGTCTTTTAGTGTGTATATACTTGATATCGATATCTGTTTATCATAGGATGATTCAATCGTTTGCCGTTCCTGAGCTATTCTGTTTCAGGTTTATTGTATCGAGCAATGAGGAGGCTTTAAAATGAAGGATATCAAGCTTGATTTGATCGTTGAATCACCGAAGGCAAAGGAAAACCTTACATTTACGGTCCAGCGGCTTGTCTGTGCCGGATGGGTTGGAAGAGATAAAAGCGCGTTACAGGCACATATCGATGAGTTGGCCGAACATGGGATTCCGGGGCCAAATCGAACACCGATTTTTATGAATTTTTGGCCTCACATCATAACCACATCGAAAGCGATCGATGTGGTCAGTGGGGAATCATCAGGAGAGGTGGAGTTTGTCATTCTAAGAGGAAAAGATCAAATGTATATCGGCGTCGGCAGTGACCATACCGATCGAGGATTTGAAAAATATTCAATCCCCGCTTCAAAGCAAATGTACGCAAAGGTCATGGCGCCTGTGGTATGGTCGTACGATGATATAGAGACACACTGGGATCAAATCGTGTTGCGGTCTTGGCTTACAACCAACGACGAAAAAAAGCTGTACCAGGAAGAGTCACTGGCAGCCATACTCGATGTGGAAGCCCTGTTAACGGGTCTTCCGAAAGAAGACAACCTTTCAACAGAGGGACTCGCAATGTTTTCCGGGACCATCGCGACGAAGCTTGGTCTCATCTACGGCGACCGATTCGATTTTGAAATTGATGACCCCATACTGCATCGAAAAATATGCCATGGTTATCGAATTCGCGTACTCCCTCAATACATTTAATCACCATACAAGGCGGACAAGGGTCTAATTCCCCGCCTCTTGGGGGGTTTAAATAATTTCCGATTGCTACCCCGTGGCTTGCCGCAGGGTAGTTCATCAAGCTGGAGAAAGGAGAAAAAAATGCCGACTGAAAACAACCCGCATCCATCTCGAAGATTTACGCTTCGAATCGATGGGCTTTCTGTACCGGATGACCAAAGGGCAGCTCTTGAAAAAGCGGCCGATGATTTAGCGGATAATGTCGACGCAGAAAATTATCTGGATCCGCTGGATGTGGAACCTGCCGTTATTTTTGACCCGAGATGATGATGTGATGAATTCGGAAAAAGCCGAATTCATCAAGTTTTTAGTGTTTCGTATTTAGTATTTTGTTTAAAATAGATGGCATCATATCAGTTTATTAAAATCCTAAACACCAAAAACCAAACACAAAACACTACGGAAGCCGGTGCCATCCTGATTGGAAAAACCAACATGCACGAATTTGCGTTTGGAACGACCAATCATAATCCGCATTTTGGAAATGTGAAAAATCCCTGGAACCCCGAATGTGTATCCGGTGGTTCCAGTGGTGGTTCCGCTGCTGCTGTGGCGACCGGCTGTGCTCTACTAGCACTGGGGACCGATACCGGCGGATCGATCCGTATCCCTTCGGCCCTGTGCGGTATTGCGAGTATCAAACCGACTTTTGGCCGTGTAAGCAAATATGGCGTTTATCCGCTTTGTTGGTCGTTGGACCATCCCGGCCCCATGACCCGTACCGTGGCGGATACAGCGATTGCATTGGAATACATGGCCGGAGACGATCCGAAGGATCCCTGTGCCCGGGATATGCCTGTGGATGGTTATTTTGCCTGTCTAACCGGTGATATTAGCAAATTACGAGTGGGGGTCCCGGATACCTTTTATTTTGAAGCAATCGATCCGGAAATAAACACGGCAGTAAAAACGGCGATCGAGGCACTTAAAGAGCTGGGAGCCACCGTCACACCAATTCATATTCCGGATTTGGATCGGGCCGCTGCTGCAACCCTGATGATTCTTTCGGCTGAGGCGGCTGCCTGCCTTGAGAAATTTCACCGCACCAGACCTGATGATATCGGCAGCGACGTCAGGAGCCGGCTGGACCTCGGAGCGCTTCATTTGGCATCAAGTTATATAAAAGCCCAGCGAATCCGGCGTGGGACATAAGAGAATTTTACACAAACCCTCAAGCAAGTGGATGTACTGGCAATCCCAGGTGTGAGCATTCCGGCACCTCGCCTGGATGCGACAACCGTCCGGCTAAATGACAAAGACATCCCTGTCGGCGTGGCGCTCACCCGTAGCACCCGTATCTTTAATCTAACGGGGATGCCATCCGTTTCTGTTCCCGTGGGTTTAACCAAGACAGGCCTTCCCATCGGCATGCAAATTGCCGGAAGACCGTTTGATGAGGCGACGGTTTTGCGAGTGGCTGAGGCCTACGAGCGACACGTTTATCGACCGGAGAAATGGCCGGATGTGAACTGATCGCCTTTAGCGAGGTAATGAAAGTCAAAACGATACGGTGCGAAACAGACCTGAGTGTTATCGCACTGACGAAGTTTTCCGCATTGGCGGATTAGACTTTCCGGTTTTCTTCCGGAGATCCAGAAACGAATTTCCTAATATCCTGCCCCGTTAAATGTGGAGCCTATTTGATCGGGATCGATCCTGTCAATCAAACAAAATACAAAATGAATCCATTCCTCTAAAATCGAATTATGTTGACATTTTTCAGTGTATCATTTTAATGATACAAAAAATTAATCGTAATAAGGAGGAAAGCGGCTACCCACCGCTGATACCGGTGGTTTTTCGCATAAAAACGCCATGAAAGCAGCGATCTTACATAAGCCAAATGATCTGAGGGTGGATGACATTGAAGTTCCATCCATCGACAACGATGAGATGTTACTAAAAGTGAAGGCCTGTGCCATCTGCGGTACGGATACGCGCATCTATCGTGGTACCAAAACCACCGGAATTCATTACCCGTCTGTCATCGGACATGAAATCTCCGGTATCGTGGAATCTTGTGGGAGTCGGGTTCAAGGCTTTAAAGAAGGTGATTCCGTCAGTATTTGCCCTGTAATTCCTTGCGGGGTTTGTTATGCCTGCCAGCGCGGAATGGACAATATCTGTATGAAGCGGGCGGCCATCGGTTATGAATACGATGGTGGGTTTCAGGAATTTATGAAAATACCCGAAGTGGCTATTCGTCAAGGCAATGTGTTTAAAGCGCCACCGGATATATCCTTCGAAGTCTCTTCACTGATCGAGCCGTTGGCTTGCTGTTATAATGGTAATCGGCGTTCTGAGATAAAACTTGGAGATACGGTGGTTATCATCGGTGCCGGCCCCATCGGATTGATGCACCTTCAATTGGCAAGGTTGGCCGGTGCTTCCAAGATTATCATGAGTGAACCGATTGAAGAACGCCGTGTTCTTGCAAAAGAAATGGGTGCAGACATTTGCGTCAATCCGCGAAAAGAGAATCTTGAAAGAGTGGTTATGACCGAGACCCAGAGCCTTGGAGCCGATGCCACCCTTATGGCGATCGGTGTTACAGATTTGGTCAATGAGGCATTTAAGATTACTCGAAAACAGGGCAATGTAAATCTCTTTGCCGGATTTGGCGGCAAAGGTGAATCCACGATCGAGGCAAATATCATTCATTACAATGAATTAAACGTGACCGGTACCGCTTCATCGGCTCCCTGGCACTTTAATGAGGCAATGAAGCTGGTCGCCTCCGGGAAGATCAATTTAGATAAGCTTATCAGCCATCGATTTCCTCTAGAAGAGATCGATATGGCACTTCAAACGGTTATGGATGGTAAAGGAATAAAGGTCATTATCGTACCGTAATTTTTCCGTCATAAAAAACACGAGTTTCATAACGAACAAGCAAATAGGAGAATTATCTATGACGTCTTTGGGTAAAAAAATCAGGCTCACCAGAATTCTGAATTCAAAATCAAAAAAGCTTATTATTATAACGGTCGATCATCCCATCACAAGAGGCGTGTTTCCAGAGCTGGTCAACATGGAAGACACGCTTGCGAAAATTGTACAAGGGGGTCCCGATGCCCTCTTGATGCATAAGGGTATTGCAGAGAGATTTTTCCCACCCCATGCCGGTAAGATACCGTTGATCGTGAAGGCTTCCAGCTTTTCACCGTTTCATCCAACCTATGACACTTGGGTCACTCACGCAGATGAAGCGGTTCGGCTGGGTGCTGATGCCATATCCATGGGAGTTATCCTTGGGAGCGAAAGACAGGCAAAGATGCTCAAACACTTGGGCATGCTCTCAAGAGACGCGGCGCAATCCGGCCTTGTGCTCATGGCGCATATGTATCCGGCGGGCGAATTGATTAAAGATGAAGAAAGATATTCGGTTGAAAAACTTACGTACTGCGTTCGAGCCGGTGAAGAGCTGGGTGTCGATGTAATTAAAACCTGGTACACGGGCGATCCTGATACGTTTGCTAAGGTCGTTGAGGTGGCACCGGGTAAGGTGGTGGCCGCCGGCGGTCCGAAGACGGAAACCGATGAACAGCTTTTTCAGATGGTAAAAGGCGTTATGGCTGCCGGTGCACTCGGGGTGGCTTTCGGACGAAATGTCTGGGGTCATAAGAATCCCGTAAGTATAATCAAAGCGTTAAAGGCGATCATACACGAAAATATAAGCATAGGTGAAGCTCTGAAAATTCTAAAAGGATGAGATTTTATATTCAGCTGCCAACCCAAACTTCTTGTAGTAGAACATGAAACCTATCTATTTACTCGGCATTGATCTTGGGGCCCAAAGCGCAAAAGTCGCAATTGTAGACCAGCATGGAGGTGTTAAAGGACTCGGGCAGGTCAGTTACGAAATTCGACAACCCAATCCGTCTTGGGCGGAAGCAGAGCCGGAGATCTGGTGGCAAGCCATTGTTGAGGGCATTCACATCGCTTTGGAGCAGGCAAAGATTAAGACGAGCGAGATTGCCGGTATTGGGATCAGCAATATGTGCCCATCGCTGGTCACTTTGGATAAAGAAGGCCATTCGCTTCGTCCTGCAATTCTTTACTTAGATCGGCGAAGTGTTACCCAAAGCGACAACATTATTGCAAAGTTTGGATTGGAGACGATTTTTGGTAAAGTGGGCAACCGGATCGCCCCAGGAACGTTTTCGGTGACCAGCATGCTTTGGATCAAAGAAAACGAGCCTGAGGTCTATCGAAAAGCGCATGTTTTTGGCCATGCCAATACGTACATCGCATCTCGACTGACGAATAATTTTGCGATGGATTGGACCAATGCGTCCTTTACCGGGATTTTTGATACCGGTGGTTCCAGGAATTGGCACTCTGATATCGTAAGTGAGATAGGCCTCAGTGCCGATAAACTCCCCCAGACACTATCTTCTCCAACGAAAATTGGAGTCGTTTCATCAAAAACCTCCCAATTAATCGGATTGCCCTCCGGTATTCCGGTAGCAATCGGTGGTGCCGATTCTGCATGTTCGGCCTTTGGCTCCGGAATCACCGAGACGGGTCAAGCATTTGAAACTTCGGGGACATCGGTTGTACTAGCGGTATGTTGTGATCGGCCCGAGTTCGATATCCGCTTAATGAATCGCTGCCATGTAGTGCCCGACCGATGGTTACTGATGGGGGCGATGCTCGCTCCGGGGGCTGCCTATCAATGGTTCCGAGAGCAGTTCTGCCTTTATGAAAAGGATATGAGTAAAAAATTAGGTATTCGGGCTTATGAATTGATGGATAAGGAAGCCGAAAAATCCTCTCCGGGTGCCAATGGCATCCTTTTTCTCCCATACCTGGCAGGCGAGCGAAGCCCAATCTGGGATCCTTATGCCCGGGGGGTGTATTTTGGAATTTCTTTGAGCACAACCCGGGGTGATTTTATTCGAGCTATTTTAGAGGGAACCGCTTACGGAATCCGTCAGAACATGGATATTGTGGAAAAGGACTTAGGATTTTCCATTGATGCCTTTCATACCGTGGGCGGTGGCGCTAAGAGCGATATTTGGAGCCAAATCAAGGCAGATGTGACAAACAAGAACATTAATACCATGAACATTAAAGAAACAGCCGTCCTCGGCGCGGCGATGCTTGGTGGTGTTGCAGCGGGTGTGTACACAGATTGCAAAGATGCGGTCAACCAAGCTGCTGCTTCTTCCTCCCAGACGTATCATCCGGATTCTCGGTTCTATCCCTTATACTCGCGTCTGTTCGAAGAATACAAATCACTCTATAAAGACGTAAAGGACCGGTTTCGAAATTTGCATCGGGCACTCTAAATTGCTATCCAACATCACACGTGAGAAGTAAGCCCATGTCTTTTGTAACAAACATTGAAAGAGAAAAGGCAGTCGTCGGAGAAATTTCCCAAGAAGAACTCATGAAACATACGGCTTATATTTCTGAAGAAGATCGACTCTCGGGAAGTGAGGGAGAGGCCCGTGCGGTGGCGTATTTCCGTAATGTCATGACAGAGCTCGGATTTAACGTTGAAATCCTGCAGATTGAAAATTTTATCAGCCTGCCGATTGCCGCTTCCGCGACGATAACGTCACCGAAACAAAGGGATATTCCCTGTATCACCCAATCCTTTTCCGCCTCGACGCCACCGGAAGGAATTGAGGCCGAACTGATTTACCTCCCCGTGGGAGATCGTTCAAATGTCGCGGGTAAGATCGTCATGCGCGAGGGGTTGGCAGCACCGGCGCCCACATGGGAGATGGAACAGAACGGGGCCGCCGGTCAAATTTGGATCAATTCCGGAAAACTGCCCCGCAATATGTGCATAAGCACGATTTGGGGGCATCCGGTTCCGGAAACAGCGTATCGTATTCCAAAAACTCCCACCATATCCATCGGCAGAGATGAGGGGGAATACTTAAAAACCCTTTGTGAAGGCAAAACCGTAAAAATACGTTTGACTACCAAAACAGACACCGGTTTTGTAAACGTACCGTTGGCCGTAGCGGAGATTCAAGGAACGGTGGAACCGGAAAAGTTTGTCTTGTTCAACGGGCATATCGATTCATGGCACAAAGGGGCGTCTGACAATGGTACCGCCAATGCCTGTATGCTTGAGACAGCCCGGGTGGTCGCCAAACACCGAAAAGAACTGCGACGCGGCATACGCTTTGTCTGGTGGTCCGGTCACTCCCACGGGCGATATTCCGGGTCCACCTGGTATGCGGATCATTTTTGGGAAGATCTTTATCAGAATGCCATCGTGCACTTTAACGTGGATTCGTTGGGTTGTCAGGGGGCAACAGAGTATCCGGATGTGGAGTGTATGGCAGAATGTTATGATCTTGGAAAATGCGTTGTTGAAATGCACGCAGACAGGATACCCAAATATCAACGAATCGGCCACAGCGGTGATAATTCCTTCTGGGGTATTGGAATTCCAACCCTCTTTCAACTCCTCTCGCGCCAGCCGGAAGGCTCCGGCGGCCCCGACTCACTGATTCCGGGTCTGTCTTGGTTTTGGCATACAGAGGCCGATACGGTTGATAAAATCGATCCGGAAAGCCATGATTTTAAGTTTTTGGAGCGGAAAATGATTCGGGAGCACAACCGGCTCTGTCACGCGTTCCTAGAGGCAGCCGAACGCATCGATCAGACACTAAAAGGAGATTCTCCATGAATATTCATGATAGAATTTTGACGGCACTTACCTGGGGAGAGCCCGATCAGATCCCGTTAACCACTTACAACTGGTTCGTACCGCGAGGTGAAACCGAGCGTCTGTTGCGAGAATCCGGCGTGGGAATCGTGCTGCGTCCGCCGGCTCACCGGGTTGAGCATCGTCAGGTGGAAATCACTACCAAAGAATATTGGGATAACGGCCGCAGGTTCATGCGCAAAACGCTTCACACACCGGTGGGTGATGTTTATAAAACCTTGGAGCCGGAGAGTGCGTACGACACCTCGTCTTGGATCAAAGAGTATTATATCAAGGGACCCGATGACTACAAAGTAATAGAGTTTATTTATAAAGACGCCATTTACCGTGACAACCATGAATTCATTCGTGAGGCGGTCCGTCAGATTGGAGGAGACGGGTTGGTGTATGTTCGAATCGCCAAGGTACCCATCCAGGAGATGCTCTATCAATTAATGGGATTTGAGCGATTTAGCATCGACTATCATGAGAGACGCGACCTTTTTGATTCCCTGCACAATTGCATGCTCAAAAAATACGACGAACTGTTCAATCTGGCTGTCGATTCGCCGGTTGAGATCCTTTTGTTTGGTGACAACATTACCAGTGATGTGGTCGGAAACGAACGGTATCGTAACTATTGCATGCCGATTTACAAGCAACTGCAAGAGCGGCTTGCCGGTACGGACAAGAAACTATCGGTTCATATGGACGGTCGACTCGCGTTTCTTAAGGATGCCATTGCAGGTTCTGAATTTGATATCATCGAAGCACTTACACCACCGCCAATGGGGGATGTCTCTATCAAGGAGGCTCGGGAAATCTGGCCCGATAAAGCGCTGTGGC
Organism: Deltaproteobacteria bacterium; assembly: GCA_024644775.1. The sequence continues at coordinate 341 of JAHEHB010000191.1, read as the reverse complement.
TTAATTTTACGAGTTCGGTACATATCGAGCCACCGGAAGTGATTGAAGCACACACGCATCAGCTTGTCGAAGAGGCTGGAACGAAAAAAGGTTTTGCCATCGGAATTACTGAGGATGCGCCGGTTGAGGCTTTGGAGCGGAGTTTGGGAGTCATATCCCGGGTATTAAAAGATTACCGTTAGGGGGACAGAGGGCAGGGGGCAGAGGACAGAGGACAGAGGACGGAAGGCAGAGGACAGAGGACGGAAGGCAGAGGGCAGAGGACAGAAGGCAGAGGACAGAAGGCAGTGGCGCCAGGCGAAGCCTGGGGCGTTGGGATAGACAGGCCGGCGAGCCTGCTT
>JAHEHB010000570.1 GCA_024644775.1 Deltaproteobacteria bacterium | reverse complement strand
GGCCAGCGATTCGACCCAGCGGTGGTGGTACAACCTATTTGACATGTGCGCCAGGCCCCTTAACACTGGGGCGCTTATACCGAAAATCTGGTGACTATAGCATGGCCATCTTCACCGGGGAGGCAAAGGAGCTACCCAAAGAAGAATATGAGGCCTTTGTAGCGGCGCGAGGTAGTCATCAGCTGCCTACGGCATTTGTGCAGACAAATGTAGACATTGATCGATTTGTGGCAGAGTTTGCTTCCAACCACATTTGTGGGGTTCCTGGGGTTTGGGTAAAAGAACTGGAACATGTTTGCCGGCTTCTCAATATTAGGGTGGTTGTGCTGGATGATTAGGGTTTAGACTAAGCTGCAAGCCATAAGCCTTAAGCTGTTAGAGGTTTAGGGCTTGAGGCTAAAAGCATAAAGTAAAGCAGGAGTTATAAATGGAATATGATGCCCAAGCGAATTGGGAACGCATCCAAGCGGCAATTGCCATGGAGCAACCGGACCAGGTTCCGGTGTTTTTGCACAGCACCGGACCGTTTATGGCCGGACATGCGAATATCGATCTCTACGATTATTTTCATTCTCCAAAGCTTATGTTCAAGGCTCAGAACTATATGAACCAGCGTTTCAGTGGGTTGTCGCAGTATATGCCCGATATGGGGTCTGCACCCGAAGCAGCCGGGATCGGCGCCCCCATTACCTTTACAGACGATGGTGTTCCATGGGTTGGAGAGTTCGTGGAAACGGAAGCGGATTTGGAGAAGTTATGCCTGCCGGATGTCGAGAACGCCGGATACATGACCCGCATGCTCAGCAATTATCGTTATATGCGCAACCGTGTAGATTTTGATATCCCGGTCTCTTTTTATTCGGTGATGTCGCCGTGGGCTATTGCGGCACTGATTCGGGGCGTCAGTCATTTAATGACCGATATTGTCTCAAACCCCAAGTTTGTCCATAAACTGGTAAAAAAATGCACACAGCTTGAAATCATGTGGCTTAAAACCATGCAGCAAGAGGTGCCCCCGAAATATTTTGATCGAATTTTACTGAATGACGATATTGCCAGCTTTGTGAGTTTGGAACAGTTCAGAGAATTTATTCTACCGGCCTACCAGGAGGTCTACGCAGCCTTTCCAAGTTGCCAACGCTGGTACCACAACGATGGGAATGCGACGGCGATTCTCGAAGGTATCGCAGAAGCAGGCATTCAATGTTTCCATTTCGGATACCAGATCGATCCCATTCATATCAAGGAGGTCATCGGCGATCGTGTTTGCTTGATGGGCAGTATTCCCCCGCTTCAGGTGCTGAGGGAAGGAACACCAGAGGATGTGGATGCGGCCGTCAACGCCATCATCCAGATTCTTGGCACAAACGGAGGTCTGATCGTAGCTGCCGGCGGATACCTTTCCGAAGGGACACCCCTGGCCAATATCGAAGCCATGATCCGGGCTTGCGAAAAATATGGCAAACGTGATGACATGGGGACCCAACGTGCGGTCACTTGGATTGAGGCCTATAAAATGAAAGAACTGTCAGGCATGGCACCGAAGGTTGCAGCCCAGACACCCGTGTCGGACGATGGATGCACGGTCGAAGAAGTCTTACCCGTTCTCAGCCCGCTGCTGACAGATCTTCAAACAGCCATTGTGGAGGGCAACTTTAAAAGTATCAAGGGGCTGGTGAGAGCGGCTCTATCTGAAGACACAGATCCCCAATGGATGATTCAGCAGGTGATGATACCGGGTCTAGAGGAAGTAGGATGCCGTTTTTCAGCAGGGAAAATCTTTATTCCGGAAATGCTGACCGCTGCCAAGGCCATGCAGGAAGGTCTGGAAATTCTCAACCCGATTCTTGCTAGTGCCGCAGGCATCAAGAGCTCGGGTGTATTTGCCATCGGTACCGTCAAGGGCGATCTACACGATATCGGCAAGAATATTGTGATTACCATGCTTCAGGGCGCTGGATTCGAAGTGCTGGATTTGGGCGTGGACTGTCCGGCCCAAAAATTTATCCAGGCTGTGGAAGAAGGGGCCCAGATCATCGGTATGTCCGCTATTTTGACCACCACTTTGAAAGAAATGGAAACCGTCATACATCTTCTGAAGGAAAAAGGCTTGAGAGAAAAAGTCAAGGTGCTGGTAGGCGGCGCCTCGGTTACGGAAAAATTTGCCGGCAAAATTGGTGCCGATGCCTATTGTGAAGATGCCGGTGAAGGGGTTCTTAAAGCAAAAATGTTGATGGAAGAGCGACAGTGAGCCACTACCGTTTCGTTACGGTTTAGTATAAACGACACATAGCAAGCGGTTTACAGCTTATGGTTAAAAAAGAAAGGATAGAATAATGATCCACGTCATAGAAAAAATTGAACGTCCTTCGAAAAAAATGATTGAGAGTTTCAGCAAAATTGCTGTTGCAACAGTCTATGAAGCCTCCGGTAGATGTGGTCAGGTCAACAGCCTTATCAAACCGATTCGACCAGATATTAAATTGTGTGGCCCAGCCTTGACGGTACAATGTCACCCCAAGGACAATTTGATGCTACACAAAGCTCTGGCCATGGCGGAACCCGGCGACATCATTGTTGCAACAACCGGGGAACATTTTTATGCCGGATACTGGGGAGACCTGATGACAGTTTCCGCTGTAACTAGAAAACTGGGCGGTTTGGCCATCGATGGGTGTATAAGGGATTCTGCTGAAATTATTGAAACTGGTTTTCCGGTTTTCTGTCGTGGATTTTCGATTACCGGCACCGTCAAAAATACGCTAGGTCGAGTCAATCATCCCATCATATTTGGTGGAACGCTTGTCAATCCCGGTGACATTATCCTGGGGGATGATGATGGCATGGTAATCGTGGATCGATCCAGAGCTGATGAGATTTACACAAACGCCCTGGCGCGGGTGGAAAAAGAGATTCAGAAAGCGGATTTATTGAAAAGTGGTAAGACGAGTGTTGAATTAAACAACCTGGACAAAAAACTAATCACACTGGGT
>JAHEHB010000569.1 GCA_024644775.1 Deltaproteobacteria bacterium | reverse complement strand
GAGGAGGACAAGTCGATAAAATCGATCTTACCTTTCAATACAAGTCGTTTTAAATGAAGAACCTCTTGATCATCGCTCCAAATTCTAATAGAGATAAATAACATAAAATTTAATAATTCAGAACAAAAGAGATCTTCATTTTTCTGGAAAAGGAGATAGGTATGACGGACTTAACGAAAATTGGATACGCAGGTAAGATTTTAAGAGTCGATCTCACTGAGGGGAAGACCTGGGCGGAGGATCTGGACGAGCAAACCGTCAAAAAGTGGGTCGGTGGCGTTGGATTTGGTGCCAAATACCTTTATGATGAGGTACCTCCGGGGGTGGCGTGGTCAGACCCGGAAAATCGGCTCATTTGGACCACCGGTCCCTTGGCCGGTACCGCTGTTGAGGGAGCGGCAACCATCAACATCATGGCAAAAGGCCCCATGACCAATCTGGCAGGATCCTCTCAAGCAAATGGTTTTATGGGAGCCTATATGAAATTTGCCGGATTTGACGGGATTATATTTCAGGGAAAATCTCCGCATTTGGTTTACCTACTAATAAAGGAGGGAATGGTTGAGATTCGGGATGCCCGACATCTTGCCGGTAAAGATGTCGCAGAGACCGAAGAAGCCATCAAGAGCGAACTGGGGGTGAAAAGACTGGGTGCCAGTGTTTTTGGTATCGGCCCTGCCGGCGAAAATTTAGTCCTTCATGCCTGTGTAACCGGGGATGCCGGACATGTAGCGGCCCATAATGGACTAGGCGCTGTGATGGGTTCAAAAAATCTTAAAGCGGTGGCGGCCTACCGGGGTAAACAGAATTTTGGCGTTTTTGATTCCGAACGGTTGGAGAAAAAAGCCAAAGAGCAGGCTGATTTTGCACTCAACCGTGGTGACGGCGCCTTTAACAAGTGGGGGTCCGGCGGTGGATTTTCAAATCTGCACGATGCGGGTGCCTTGCCGGTGAAAAATTACACCACAAACATCTATTCGGAACACGAAAAAATGAATGGACAGTATCTGAGAACTCACTTTAAAATTGCGTCACGCCCCTGTTATAAATGCTCACTCGCCCACGTCAAAGAGGTAACCGTTACGGAAGGTCCCTATGAAGGATTTGTTGGCGAGGAGCCCGAATACGAACAACTCGCAGCATGGGGACCTCAAATCGGAAACACAGATCTGGGCGGTGTCGTCATGCTAACCAATGAGGTCGATAAGCTGGGCATGGATTGCAATGAAGCTGCCTGGATCATCGGATGGGCTATGGAGTGCTTTGAAAAAGGCGTATTTACCACCAAAGAAACCGATGGACTCGATCTTACCTGGGGAAACGTGGAAGCAGTAAAAGAACTGCTGAACCGAATTTCCAGAAGAAAAGGCTACCTGGGGGACCTGTTGGCGGACGGTGTGATGCGCGCCTCTCAGAAAGTTGGCGGAGAAGCAGCCGATTGGGCAATCTATGCTCATAAGGGCTCTGCGCCGAGATCCCATGACCATCGGGGGAAAACCCGTTGGCATGAGCTAATGGATACCTGTTTTACAAACACCAGTACCATCGAGTCCACCTGGGGGGGCGTCCAGCCGGAATTGGTGGACATGGAACCGGTTCAAGACGTTTTCTCCCATGAAGAGGTATCTACGTTTAACGCCAAGTACAACGGTGTACGACAATTTGATGATTGTTTAGGCACATGCCGCTTTGCGGCGCCCGCACCCAAATTGGCTTTGGAATGCTTCAATGCGGCGACAGGCTGGAACTGGGGTCTGGAGGATACATTTACGCTGGGGAGGAGAATTATCAACCTGCTTCGAGTATTCAATTTTAAACATGGGTTGAAAATCGAGGATGAAAGACCCTCCGTTCGATACGGATCGATTCCGGTGGACGGTCCGGCAAAAGGGCTCAACATCATGGAAAAATGGGATTTTATAGCGGAAAATTACTACCGGCTGATGGGGTGGGATCCCAAAACCGGAAAACCGCTACCGGAGACACTGGAAAAATTGGATCTGAAAGAGATCGTGTCGGATTTGCAATAGATCGTTTTTGAGAACGCTGAACACCAAATACAAAACACTCTCGTAAAAAATTCACTTTTTTGGTTGTTTACGAGGCTAACATGTGTTGCTGAAAACCCTATTAACCTCTCGGATGAAACATCGAGACCTATCAAAATGAAAGGAGTGTTATATGTCAGGTAAAAAAGTTGTTATTCAAAAGTTTACATCCCGCATGCAGGGTGTGTGGGGAGAAGCCCTTTATATTGAGCGTGAAACTTTTGATCAAATCGGGGCGAATTTGGTGGAAGTGGAGGTTGAGAACGAAGATGAGTATATCGAAAGCGTTAAAGATGCCGATGCGATCCTGAGTCATGGCGGGGGGATCAAAATCAGCAAAAAGATTATTGAGTCGCTCCAAAATTGCAAAATCATCGCGTTGCCGTCTGTGGGTTTTGACAGTGTAGACATCGCTGCAGCGACAGAACGAAACATATGGGTGACGAATACTCCGGATGTTTTTATCGAAGAAGTTGCCGACCACACAATGACGTTGCTGCTGGCATCCTGGAGACGGCTTATAACCCAAGACGATATGGTTCGCACGGGCAGATGGATTGAGGCACGGCCCATGCTAAACCAGTTTCCAAGGCTCTATGGCCAGACCATCGGGTTTATTTCCTTTGGAAACATACCAAAGGCGGTGTGTCGTCGTGTCAAACCTTTCGGATTAAACGTATTGGCGTTCGATCCTTACATACATGAATTGGAATTGATCAAATACGATGTCGAGCCCGTTGCACAGCTTTCTGAGTTGTTGGCACGTTCAGACTTTGTCTCCGCCCACCTTCCCTTGTCCAAGCAGACACATAAAATGATATCTGAAACGGAATTCAAGCAGATGAAATCAACGGCTGTTTTCCTCAACACTGGAAGAGGTAATACCGTAGATGAAGCCGCACTTATTAGGGCCTTACAGGAAGGTTGGATCGCTTTTGCCGGACTGG
>JAHEHB010000568.1 GCA_024644775.1 Deltaproteobacteria bacterium | reverse complement strand
CCGGAGAAAAAAAAATTTACTGACGGGTAGCCATTGCCTTCGAGTTTTTGCTCTTAAAATCGTTGCTGGGGTTAGCTGTTTTCTTCTTCCGGTATATCTCCGATATGTACTTCTAAATCACAGCCAAAATCTTACGGCCTGCCATCTTTTACCTACCATATGGCTATGACCACAATTTTTCCCTCCCACCCAGCGAAAAAGCGGGCTGAACGTCCGCCTTACTAAATCATACGATATGCTATTTAAAGGCCCAGTAATAGTTCATTAAAAAGTTGGTTGGAGGAAGAATTAAAATCGTTCCAATTAGTCCCCAGATATACCACCATTGCATAATATCTACCACAAAGTACATGGCTCCGCTGTTTATCAGAAGGGCAATAACCGCGGTCATCAAAAACCGCGGGATCGATGCATAATGATCCAGTGTAGTGCTATAGACCCAGCAACGATTAACTACATATGTATAAATTTCAAGAAAAATTACTACAAGGACTACTGCGACAACAGGATCCACCATCATCCAATCAACCATCACGGCTACTGAGATCATATAAAGCAATGTTCCAGTTCCGCCAGCGATAAGATGGCGCAGGAACCGGCCTTTTATCCCAACAAGTTCTTTCCGCAAAAACGTAACATTCAAAAAATGAAGCATTTCACCAGCGTTCAGTTTTCCAATCATTGCTGACAATGGATCCAATACAACTTCCTCGCACAGTTATAAGTTTTTAACATTATTTTTGTAAATTAAACCCAGCATTTCACGAACCAGAAATCTTGGGCGCGGTTTAACCTCAACTAGAACGCGTCAAATGTATTCCCCTATCACTCCCAGATGAATAAAAAGAATTACGAAAATATATGTGATGACTGTTATAGTCGCAGCCCATCCAGGCACGGTTGCGTTCAAGGCAACTTTAGCACAGAGTGCATGCGTTAGGAGCCCAAAGGGAACCAAACTCGTCAGTAATCTGATAAAGATACCTATACGCAATGTAATGGTAGAAAATGAAGTCACACGGGCTGCTGCGAATTTTAACCTTTTTTTTGGATGTACTGGCTATTTCCGCTGAATAGATCGCGAGCTTTATATTCCAATTTAATGATAGAAAAGCCCATTTCATCTTGCGGGTGCAAAGCCCGGATCACTTTCCATGTTGCGTCCTTACTTCCGTCATCAGCAATAATTAGTACCCCGACATTCTTAATAATGGCAGAACTATAAATAGTTCGCGACAGACTTTTCTTAAGTTGCCTTCCTCATTATATGCTGCAATGACTATCGATAACTGTGCTTTTCACGCGGATATTTGTTGAGTTCTAGTACTTTTTAGGCTCATGTTGTCACCGGATGTCTTGCACAATTAAAGGATCTTTTTTTGAGAAATAGAAAGTTATCCAAATTTATAGTCACACACTCTTTCATTGTGCGGTCTGAGATGGCTCAGTGATATGCAATATCTGGTTGACTTCGACGTTGTTCAAATGCTGAATAATGCCGCTTGGCCATTTCACTGTTATCTGGTCCACTCGGCTATGTTTTCCCAAGCCAAAATGAAGGCGCTGATGGTTTTGGGTAATACGGTGCATTCCTCCTGTTTGCTCACGTATTTGGACGATACCCCCGATACCCCCCACAGCAACCTCAACTCTGGACCCAATGCCGTCCCGGTTGGATACCACCCCTTCCAAATCTACTTCCAGCCAATGGTTGTCATTGCCCTGATTACGAAATAATTGATGAGGACCATCTGCAACAAAGGGCGAGGTCGGGTCGTGACCATTTGTGATGAACAGATCAAGGAAACCATCCCTATCATAGTCTGCGCAAGCCACCACATCGCCACGCCCAAGTTGGCTGCCGGTGGCACCTCCAGCGCCTGGGACTAATATGAAATTGCCTTTCCCATCGTTTTCCAGCAAACGGTTTGGAAGATTCGCAACAGGCCCGGTGCAGGTCAGATAAAGGTCCATATCCATATCGTTATCAAAATCACCGGCTGCCACGAAATAGCAAGATGTGTGCGTACCAGCTTCCCCGACCAGTGTCTTTTTTACAAACTCATCATTTCGCTTAAGTAGCAGAGAATCGATTCCTTTTGGTTTGAATGGATTGAAATTTATTGCTTTATACTCCGAAATAGTATCGGTAGCCTTTGCTATGAAGTCAACATGTGAATTTCTGTTGAAGTTATGTATTTTCCAGGTTCGGGAATCCGGGTCATAAGAAATCGATATGCCGTTAGATTCAGCTGCTGCTGAGGCCGTTGGGCCATAGACATTTGAATCTTGGGGGGAAAGCGTGAATGAGCGATTTGTGGGATGGTGCCCAATCGAACCGATATAAAACTCGGAAAGATGCACCCAGGTCGGGTAGAGCTGGAAATGGATATTACCCTCAGCCTGGAAGTGAACTGCCTTGGCAGAGCCGCCTCCAGGGTTGTTAATCCTGCCCCTGATCTCGAAGGGGCTTGTCCGGATTACATCGGAAGGCATATACAGTCCTTTCGCAACATACATATCCATCCTTTGGTCACCGTTAAAATCTGCAATCGCTACGTCTGATATTTGGTGCGTTTTAGGCAACCCGACATTATGGGTAATATTTTTAAACGGTGTCGAATCGATGGCAAAAACCCTTGAGGGTTTCGAGTAAAGAATAAGATTAGGGTAGCCTTTTGATGATAGGTCGGCTAGTTGGCCGAATTCAAGAAATCTTTGTGTATTGAAACCAGCGAGGGAAGGGTACTGAAAATCCAATAATTTTGAAATTCGGCCCCGGATTTTTTCGTACCAATCCAATTGGCCATCTTTAAAACGTAGTGTCTCGTTGGCGATAACAAAGCGGCTGTTTTTTTGCAAATAAACTCTGGAATCGGGTTGATCATGTCTGTACATATTGACCACCAGCAAATCCAAAAGACCATCTTGGTTGAAATCACACCATAGGGCAGATCGTCCATGACCCGTATGGTCCAGGCCGAAATCGGCTGCCCTTTCC
>JAHEHB010000567.1 GCA_024644775.1 Deltaproteobacteria bacterium | reverse complement strand
CACAAACGGTTATTTTGCCCGATATCTTCGTTGTGCTCAAAATTTTATCCTCGAAATATCAACTATATGCCTGCAGTTAATCCGCCTGCGGCGGATCGCACGCCTTGATCTCGACCAAAATCCCTCGTTTCTGGACGGACACTATTTAAAAAAATTAATATTCATCAACCAAACCATACTTCCTCTAAATACAGAAGATACCAACTGAAACTGTAACTAATGAAGCGTTTCAGCTACGGGATCTTCTTTGTCAATTGTTAGAGATTTTCTCGCGGTTTGCGCGATACACATGCTAAGATTGTGAATCATATTTTGAAATACGACCGGAATTTTTTCATATTCCCTTAGTATATCTTCCGGGTTCAATTTAGTGATCTCAAGGTTTTTTGATGCCAGAACTTTTATAGAGCCGGATTCCCGACCGATGCTTAAAAAAGGCAAGGATCCAAACACATCGTCTTTTTCAAGCTTTAACAACGGCCTATCGGATTTGGAGATTTTATCAAACAGATAGGCCTCCCCCTCTGTGATAATGAATACTTCTTCAGTTAACAAATCGTTTTCGATAATTTGCGTTTCGTTTTCACCTGAGACATTTTCGTGTAGGTTGTTAAAAGAAGGAATCAGCAATCGATCGCTAATCTTTTTTAGCCTTTTAGCCAGGCTGAGAAGCAGTTTTCTGAAATCGATCGAAAGAGAAGAATATTCGAAATAAAGCGGTAAATAATCCATTCTACCCAGATATACGTCGTCGATTGCCGTTACGGTTGCGGTTCGAGTCGATTTCGGATAGGTAAAACTGGTGAAGGTTCCGATAAAGCTTCCCTCACCGAGACGAGATATGGTCACCGACCCGTTTGACGTTCCCCTGGCAATCTCAACCGCTCCTTCCAAAATGACTCTCAAACCGTGGCATTGATTTCCTTCTGCGACAATCTGATCACCTTTGGAAAATTTTTCTTCATCAATGAAATAGACATAGTTTATTGGAGGTCCCTTTATTACAGCTGTATCGCCATCCAGGGAGTGGCATGAGAATCCGCCTAGAGGAAAAGATCCAAAGCCCCCGGCGGAGGACCCGACTCTTTTGATAACGCCTTCATCAAGCAACCTTAATGCATCGAGGACGATTTTCATTCGACTCGTCTGAATCGAATGTTCTACTGAAACCTTCTCCTCATAAAATTCAAATGTTCCTTCTGTCCATCCAAACATGGCATTAATTGCATCAATGCCATTGAACATCCCGTTGATGGCATTTATCGGGCTTCCGTTTACAAAATATATATACCCGATTGGCAAATAGCGGGGGCCTTTTAATTTTAATGTGCCGGTACTGTTGTTTCCGCCAAGTAATTGAAAGATATCCGGCAGACTCATAAACATGAGGCCTCCCGAAAAGACGGTCTTTCTGGACATAGTGGGCTCCTAATTAAAACAATTGAGTTCTCGATGAAGCTGCTGTAAGGTCAGTTTAAGACATGATTTCAGGGTGACCCCAACCTTTTTCCCATTCACAGCGCTTGCTAAATGAAACGGAACCTTAAACTTGCTATTTAGATCGCGATCCATGGACTCCACCGGTAAAATGGGTAGCCCCTCCTGTTTAAGGTCTCGTTTGTTGTATTGCAGAACCAGCGGAATTTTTTTGATGTCCTTATTTTGCTCGATAAGGTTTTGCTGCAAATCTTTGAGTGACCAAATGTTGTCTTCTTTGCGGACTTCAAGAGAATCGGCTACAAATACAACACCATCCACACCCTTAAGAACCATTTTTCTCGTGGAACTATATTTCGGCTGACCCGGTACCGTAAAAAGCTGAACTTTTATTTCACAGCCATGCATTTTTCCCAAACCGAGCGGTAAAAAATCGAAAAATAGCGTTCGATCTCCCTTTGTATTGATGGAAACCATATCGCCGATTGTATTTTTCCGAAACGTGTTGAAGATATGCGTCAAGTTGGTCGTCTTTCCCCCTCGGCCCGGTCCGTAATAGACGATTTTACACTCGATGACTCTATCCTTTAAGTTGAAATTAGCCATAGATCTGATCATCCTGTTCCAATTAAGTTCTTGCACGAAGATTCGTTTTTAATGCTTCATTTTTAATATTTATCGGCATTATTGATCATAATCTGTATATATTTTTGTTCTTGTAGATTGGTAATATCGTAAAAGGCAAAAAAATGACCTTTTTACGAGAGTGTTTTGTATGGGGAATTGAGGAATTTAGGTATTGGGGAATATGGGCGCTTAGGGCCATTTATCTGACAACTTGTTGGTAAGAAACTGAAGGTTTCCCCGCTTCTGCTTCGCTTCAGAGGGGATCTTCGACAGGTGTCAGGTTTCGGCTGTCGGAAAGAGTAGCTTTTAGGCACTGAAACTTCGTATGAGACTCCGCAAGGCTGAAGTCTGTTTTTCGATCAAACTGGCCGCGTCGGCAGCCAGCGGCGGCGTTGAATACTGAAACCCTTAACTTGCCCCATTAGCTGTTTGGCGCCGCTACTTCCCCGCAGGGGCCCCTTCTTCCGAGCGTAGCCTTGGAAGAAGCGTAGATTCGTACTGGTTTATCCGAAAAATTCATCTCTCATATTTGTAAATTTTTGAAATTTAGAATTATTTTTGAACCGCAGAATGCTGAACAAGGAACCCTCCAAAGGCGGACAAGTATCGAATTTCGGAGTATTATTATCACTCCTGCGGTTCTAAATTCCTTGTTCGATATTCGATATTCAAATTTTCAGATATATTTGGATAGATATTTAGGGATCGAGAGATTTAGAAATTTTGGGATCTGGGAACGCACTAGTTCCGAATTCGTTTTGTTCACTTAAAATACGAAGGCCTTCAAGGGTTAAATTCGGTTCAACAACTTCGATGGTCTCAGAGACTTTGTGTATCAGATCGGCAAGTCCGCCGGTGGCAACGACTTTCGGATGTGGCGTCATTTCTTTTTTTATGCGGTGAACCATCCCATCGACCAATGCTGCATATCCAAAGATAAT
>JAHEHB010000566.1 GCA_024644775.1 Deltaproteobacteria bacterium | reverse complement strand
TCTCTTTCATCACCGGTATCAAGATGGAACCAAGGGCTGAAATATCTGCAATAGCCGAACCCGAAATACCTCCAAAGAGCATGGAGGAAAAAACATTGACAATACCGAGTCCGCCACGCATAGCCCCGACGGCAGAGGAGGCAAAACGAACCAGCCGCATGGCGATACCGCCATGAAACATCAGCTCTCCTGCAAAAATAAAAAACGGAATTGCCATCAGGGCAAAAATGGAGATACCCGAAATAATCCGCTGGAAAGCGATCATCATCGGCAGCCCCTCGTAAAAAAAGCAGGAAACGGCAGCTACCCCAAGAGCAAATGCCACCGGCATACCAATAACCACACAGAAGGCGAATACACCTAGTAATAAAAGCAGGCCCATTAAGTGAAAATCTCCAGTTTATTGAGTAGCTTAGAATGTTTCATCTTGTTGTTATAAAAAAGGTTCGTAAAGGGACGCATCCCGTCATTCGGGGGTCGTCCCTTCTTGATGAGTTCCATTAAAAAAATGGATGAGATGACCGATGGAAAAGAGGACTATACAAATGCCGCTCAGCATAATAGGTATGGCCCGCAATCCTTCAGTCACATGGATAAGGGGAATCTCAGCCGGCCACCTGAATACCGTCAGCTTATAGCCATAAATGGTCATTATCAGGCCAAATCCAGTCATAATGACATGTGTCAAAAACTCGAATATACGCTGAACCGGCTTTGGGCTTATTTCACGAAACACGGAAACGCCCAGGTGTGTTTTTTTATGAATTCCGACGGATGCACCGAGAAAACCGATATAAACGACCAGCAGCAAAGAGACCTGTTCTACCCAGGTCGGCGTAGCATTGAGCACATAACGACCGAAAACCAGCCAGCCGAAGATAACGGTCAGAACAACGAGAGCGACGCTGGTAAATAGCATATTGATATTACTGATCAGATCTAAAAACCGGTCAAATACTGATGTATTGCGTGATGATGTATCTGTGGACATTGGAAATACCCAATAGAATTTTCATCTACCCACACGAATCCAGAAGAGATATGATCATCGACACCTGTTGATCACAAACAAAAGGCACCGATGATCATTCCCATTCTCAGAAAAGGTTATGGTGTGTTTTGGATCATCTCGACCAGTGGTTTCAGGCCGGGATTATCAGACAGATATTTGTCATATACCGGTTTCATCGCCGCCTGGAAGGCGCTTTTGTCAGGGATTTCATTAACCGTGGAGCCCCCTGCTTCAACTTTTTTCTTGCTCGCAATTTCCCGCTCTTTCCAGAGCTTTCGTTGCAGCATGGCGGACTCTTGGGCTGCCTCCTTGAGGATCTTCTGATCTTCCGCAGACAAGGATTTGTAGACGTCGGCATTGATGCACAAGGTCTCCGGAATGATCAGATGTTGTGAGTTGGAATAAAACGGAGCGACTTCAAAGTGCCCGGTTGACTCAAATGACGGATAGTTATTTTCAGCACCATCAACAACACCGGTTTTCAGTGACTGGTATACTTCTGCAAAAGCCATCGGAGAAGGATTTCCGCCGAGTGCCGAAATCATGCCGGAATACAAATCATTATTCATTACCCGGACTTTCATACCGGCAACATCTTCAGGCTTGGTAATGGGCTTTTTGGAATTATAAAATGAACGTGCTCCGGCATCATACCAGGCCAGGGGGACGAGGCCATATTTCATCATCCCCTCATTGATGATATCGCCCGCTTTTCCATCAAGAACACGCCACATGTGGTCAGTGTCCTTAAAGATAAAGGGCAGAGAAACGACATTGGCCTCAGGGACGATTGGGCCAAGCGGTCCCAGATTAAAATTGCCAATCTCCAGAGCACCGGCACGTACCTGCTCAATGGCATCAGGCTGGCTGCCAAGCGTACCAGCGTGATACATTTTGACGGTCATTTTCCCACCGGACTTCTCCTTCAAAAGTTCTGCAAACTTGTCCATGGCGACCGTATTTGGATAACCGGCAACATGAATATTCCAACCCCGCCACTCTTTGGCTTGAGCTGAAACAGAAAAACCGACGAGAAGGGCTACAGCTGCAATTGCAACTACAAAATTCCTGAGATATTTCATGTCAATCATCCTCTTTTTAGTGCATGCAGGCGCATGCGTTTCCAGTTAGGGCACCTCAAAACCGATGATGCCCCCTGATAAGCTTGTTGGACTTACTCCCCAACCAGGTCTAACTGTGACTCAGCTTTATTTTACGAGGCCTCCTTTGTTGTGTGATCAGAAACATTCATGTTTCATAACCACTTTTTTTCTGTTTTATCAATGCCGACTGCAGCTAAGCAGCAGGCAGAGAACGTCCCTTTCGAACCACACGAATCAGGCAAAGTACAGTCCACCATTTATTTCAGCGACCTCTCCGGTGATAAACGAACCCAACTCAGAGACAAAATAAAGAACTGCTCCGGCCACGTCATCAGGTGTCCCGCCACGCTTCAGGGGTGTAGCGCTGATTGCTCCCTTGATTCCTGCATCAGTGTTGAACGTTTCATGAAAGGGGGTCTCGAGAATCAGCCCTGGAGCAACGGCATTAACGGTAATACCCTGATCAGCAACCTCTTTGCACAACCCAAGGGTAAAAGCGATAACGGCACCCTTTGAGGCAGCGTATGCTGTGGCACCATTGCCACCGCCGTTGCGGGCAGCCAATGATGACATATTGACGATACGACCCCAGCCGGTGTTCATATATGGCAAAACGGCACGGGTACAATAAAAGGTGCTGGTCAGATTAACGTTAATGGTTTTATACCAGTGATCATCAGTCATATCGACAATTGATGAACGCCCAACAAGATGGCCGGCATTATTCATCAGTATATCGATATGCCCTCCAAGAACTCCAGCAACGTCATCCACCACTTTTTTAACCTGCTCGCCGTTAGTGGCATCGAGTTGGAATGCATATCCCTTTCGTCCCATATCCTGGATGGCTTT
Source organism: Deltaproteobacteria bacterium (assembly GCA_024644775.1). Next base: position 46 of record JAHEHB010000566.1, on the reverse strand, counting down.
AACTGTCTCTTCCCCCTCTTCGTGGTGTGAGTAGTAAGTGAGTGCA
>JAHEHB010000190.1 GCA_024644775.1 Deltaproteobacteria bacterium | reverse complement strand
CACACGTTTGTCCTATATGATAGAGAAACCGGAACCCTCTGGTACCCTTTTGATAAGGGATTAATGGGCATTCAGGGAGTCCACTTCAAACGTTGGCTTCTTGAAGTACCATCAAGTACGACCCGTTGGCGGGATTGGGTAGAAGAACACCCTCATTCCAAGATCATGAGATAACGAATACAAGATAAATTGAAACCGTATCATTGCTGGTAAAGGTTACTATTCATATCACCCCTCCGGGGTGGACCAAAGCTAGGCCCTCTGGACCCGGATTTTTACTGAATTTCCTCCTACACCGTCGGTTCGGCACTCACTCACGGACAGTATAAGACGCTGACACACTGATTTAGAATTGCGTCGTGTTAGTGGAAAATGCTATGTTCATTCGTGACATTGCTCTAAAAAAGTCATCCTGCCAGGGCAGTTAATGTCGATAGCCTTAATTTGGCCAAGATACTGGATGTTTGCAATAAAAAACTCTATTTATATTGGAAAGGAGGGTATGATGCACCAATCGGTTACACGTTTATTCTCAAAAGCAACGCTGTCCATGAAGCATTCATTTATTCGAGAAATCCTGAAGATGACCAAGGGGGTTTCCGGAATGATATCGTTTGCCGGCGGTTTACCGAGTCCCGATTCTTTTCCCAAAAAACGCCTGGCCGAGCTGTTTGCCGAGGTGATTACGGAAGATGGGGCAGATGTTTTGCAGTATGGGCCCAGTGAAGGAGATAGGCATTTAATACAGGCAATCATCGATTCTGAAGCGGCCACCGAGCTTTCCAGCGAGGAGATCTTGATTACTGTTGGTTCTACCAATGGAATCTATTTTTTCACCCGAACCCTTATTGATCCGGGGGATATCGTCATTAGTGAAGCACCCGGATTTCCGGGATCACTGGCAGCCATGGAAGCGTGTGGCGCACGGTTTGTGGGCATTGAAATGGATGATCACGGCATGCTCCCTGATCAGTTGCGGGAGACACTTAAAACGTTGTTTAAAAAGCGCGAGCCCGTCAAGTTTATTTATGTGATTCCAGAATTTCAGAATCCCAGCGGAAGAACGATGGATCTAAATCGCCGCCGTGCCATCCTAGAAATTGCCACAGAATACGATCTGCCGATTTTAGAAGATCAGCCCTATCGGGAACTTCGCTACGATGGCGAAAAGATTGCGACGTTGTGGGAACTCGCCTGTTCGGAGTTTAATGATTCCAAACGGGTTACCATTTGTAAGTCTTTCTCCAAAATATTGGGACCCGGTCTGCGGTTAGGATACACATTGGGATCTCCGGAAGTTATCATGCCAATGGTAATGTGGGCTCAAAAAATTACGGTAAGTCCGGATTGCGCCACCCAACGGGTTGCGGCGCGTTTTATTGAGAAAGGTTACATTGGAGATCAAATATCGAAAATAGTAAACCTGTACCGACCTCGGAGAAATGCCATGCTCGAGGCTTTAAAGACCCATATGCCGGAAGGTGTCCGGTGGACAGAGCCGGAGGGGGGCATGTTTATTTGGATGACTTTCGATGAAAAGATGGATAGTGACCGATTATTGGAACGTGCACTTAAGAACAAGGTCGCCTTCATTCCTGGAAGCAAGTTTTATCCGGAGGGAATCATTAAACGAAACGAGTTGCGGCTCAATTTCTCCTATTCGGATGTTGATTTGATTCATGAAGGTATTCAGCGTCTGGCTCGATTAATCTAATTTTAAATTAATGCTTTTTATTTTAATGGCCGATAATAGGATTAAATCCTCTGAAAGTTGGATTCATCATCGCTAATAGAGGATAGGCGACCGTTTGAAATTCATTACACAAAAGCGATTTCGAACAAAAATTTAAATAAGGGGCGATCATCTATGAGAAGGGTTTCGATTCAGAAAGTTACCGAGGATAAAAAGGGTACATTTGTTCCCGTCGGGAAAGCATATGAGGGATGGGAAAAGGAAAAACCGGCTTTACACAAACCTTACTTTGTTTATCACGATGCCGTTTTCAAGACATCGGAAGTTGCAAGCATCCGTGATGACCTTATTGGGACGCGTAATTCAGTCTACAGACTCACCGTAATCGGAGGGTACTCTACGGATCCTTCCAAAGAAGAGACTCCGTCTGTTTCCGACGAAGAAGAAGATACCAAGGTGACACAGAATCTGTTTGTTCTCGGTATGATCCGATGATCACTAACAGGTAGTTGTTCTCTACAGAGTGATCGATGCCATTAGTCGAGAAATAGGGTTTGACAAGTTTCGCATCCCTGAATTTTACTAGAACTACTATTGAGGGGGCAGAGTGATCCCGTCTGGGTGAAATGGCGAAATAATGAGTCCGAAATACCATTTTGCAATTTGCGTGGCTCAATTCCAACCCCTGAACCATTGAACCCCGAACCCTAATGCAGGCCTTCGGCCGCAACCAAATCGTTGTTCTCCGCTTCGACGTCGCTTCAGGCGGGATCTTGAACAGGTTTCAGGTTTCGGGTTTCAGGAAATGACCAAACATGTACGGCAGTGCCATTCTGCAATTTGCATGGCTCAATCCCAACCCCCTGAACCTTTAAACCCTCTTATGAAACTTAATTGCCAAACTTTGTTGGTTTCGCAAAAAGTCTCGCATTCGTTATGCCGTATTTGGTCCGGCATCCAGAATATGCTGGCGTTACTGGATTCCGGCCTTCGCCGGAATGACGCTTTAGCGAAATTTGAAATTTTTACTTCATCGTCAAGTTTTTATCTCGATCAGACTGGTCGCTGGCGGCCAGCGGTAGCGCTCGTCTGAGAAACCTGGTAAAACCCCAAATCCCAAGCACCAAATTCCAAATAAATTCTAAATTACAATATTCAATGACCCAAACATACAATTTGAATTGAGCTCATATTTGCAGTGGTTTTATGCAACGCTTTAACGAACAATTTTAGCGAACTGGCACATTCATTTTTCGAGATTAAATTCGCGCTTGGGATTTTGAATTTTTGTCATTGTGATTTGTTTGTGATTTGGAGTTTCAAGCCGAAGCTCAAAAGTTTCCTGTTCGATCAAACTGGTCGCTGGCGGCCAGCGGCGGCGCTGACACCTGTCGAAGATCCCGTTTGAAGCGAAGCAGAAGCGGGGAAACCTTCACGCCTCTATGCGCCGATCGCTATCCACTGTTTTCTTGAATCATCCGTGGTCTTTTGTTTCCAAGTATTTATCTATCTCTTGACACAATTCATCCACCGATGTGAACCTTTGTGCTGCAGATTTCTTAAGACATTTTAACACCATATTTTGGATTTCGTCAGGAATACGGAATCTCAGCTGTGAAGGGATCTCAGCCGGTTCGTTGAGATGAGCCGCTATAGTGGCCAATGATGTTTTCCGTTTGAAGGGAGAGATACCGGTTAGCATCTCATACATCATGACGCCTAAAGAATAGATATCTGCGGCAGGCGTCAAATCTTTTTTTCCTTCGATCTGTTCTGGTGACACATACTCTGGTGTACCCACTAGCATTCCGGTGACGGTAAGCGAGATTGAATCCCACGTTCTGGCAATCCCGAAATCTGATAATTTTACCTGGCCGCCATCGAAAAGCAAAAGGTTTGCCGGCTTAATATCTCGATGAATGAATCCTTGCCGATGGATATAGTCAAGCCCTCTGCACGCTTGTTTGATAATCGCCATTGTTGTTGATAATTTAATCGGTTTTGGGAGCGTTTCCACGTCCACGGCACCGTCCCCTTTCGATGTCTTCCAACCGGTGGCTAACTCCATGACAAAGTAGTGATTTACGAAATCTTCGCTGTGATCAATTATCCGAATGACATTTGGATGATTGAGTCTGCTAATTTTGGCTGCCTCCTGCCAGAACCGCTGAACTGTTTTTGGGTCTCTAATCATTTGAAATGGCAGTAATTTCAGCGCATATGTATGGTTGCTTCCGGCTATTTTTACTTTGTAAATATCGGCCATTCCGCCTCTGCATAAATGTCCAATGACTTGATATTTTTCACCAATACAGTGACCACTATCCAGCCTTTGCTCTGAAATCATCGGCTCAAGGTGAAGATACTTTGACTTGTGTCGCAACGGTCTGTCCCACAATTCTTGGGGAGCCGTTCCAGGTTGTGTCAACGATTGGAATTCCTGTGTATCATTGCAATCACCCATTCCGGAATGTGTCTGGTCTTGATCATCGCTGCTTTTCAAACAGACGAGATTGACGGTACCCTTATCAGGCGCCAACTCATTGCACAGGCCAGGCATCACATTTGAGGCGGTACCCCGTGAGAATTCTTGGATTAGCCTGTTCCTGTTTGGCATCATAGAGAAACCAAAAACAGGCCCTTTTTCCAATAGATCTTTTGGCAAACCAATCCCACTATCGGTGCCGAACAGCATAACAGGACCCGTCATCCGCTCGCGTATACTTCTTAGCAAGGAAACAAACGCTTGCTCTTCGATTTGTTGACCTAGCAGATCAATCAAGACAACATCGGGATTTAGCGCGCCGGTTTTATCAACAAGATCGCTTCCAAACCCGGCTATCTCCCATTCCAGCTCCATGGATTTCAACGCAATTGCAAGGGGATCAATTTTCCGTGGGCGAATCGTAGAGAGGAGAAATCGGCGTTGTTTGAGCTGATCTAGAACGCTATTTTGCTGAGAACTTTGTGCGGATGACGCCCCCCTTATACCAAAAGACTGTTTGACTTCATTTACTTGTTCTCTGAGGGACGTGAGAATCTCCCTGTAAATGTCTTCTTCAAATCCGATCGTATTCCAGAGATCTTCTGGCGGAATTTCGATCCAAGGGTTCGCGCTGTAACCAATATCAAAAAGTCTGACAAAAAAATCAGATACTGCCACAATAAGAGCCATGAAGACCGGCTCCTCTGATGCCATCAACTCATCGCGAGGGATGAAATGGTGATGACGAATGCACCAACGATAAATATCCGGAAGTTTCCAGTATTGTGCCAGCCAATCCCCGAGTTCCGTATGAGGAACACCGATGATTTCTCTTTCCAAATCCCACAGGTTTTCTTCATTTAAAGAGGCCCTTTGTATTGCTGCCCCAAATTCCTTCGCAAAGAATTTATCCATGAGGATTTTGCCGATGTCATGAAAAAGTCCGCCTATAAACGCTTCTTCGGTGACATTGGGGCCCCAATGACCCATGCTCTTTTTAAGTCGATTTCCAGGTTCATTTTGTTGAACTTGTAACTGCAGAACAAGCTGCTTTACCAGGAATCGGGAAAAAATGGCGCATGCGAGTGAGTGCTCCCACAAGCCGTTATGGTCGAGGGTCAGCTCTTTGGATTGCTCCTTGAGCCCGTCGAGAACTGAAATGCCAAAGACCATATTCTGAACGACCTGATAACCCAGCAAAGAAATGGCGTGTGTTAAGGTTGTCACCTCAGACGGCAAATTATAAAGGGAAGAGTTCGCAATCTTTAGTATTTTGGCAGATAGTGCAGGCTCCATCATCACGATATCGGCGAGGTTTTTCGTGTTGGAAAACCTGTCATTCGTAATGCTCAAGATCTTCTGTGCAACAACAGAGAGAACCGGTAATTCTTCTGTATTTTTTACCAACATTTGAATGACACTATGGTCCATGGTCGTCATCCATCACTGCAGCCGGTTACCCAGCGCTCTAATTTGCTTCCCACCATCGGCAGGACGTCAAACTCTCCCATCTTGGCGGGAGAATCCACGAAATACTCTTTCTTCTTATCGGAAGAAAGCCAAAAGGGCTTAAATGACGTTATCGATTGGACGAGGTGGAACAGGGGTGATTGAGCCCGTATTTCTTAAATTTTCGAGCAATCGTGGATTGGTTCACCCCAAGTGCGAGCGAAACCTTTGTTTGTGTGCCATGCCTTTCCACGGCGTGGGCCAAGACCTCCCGTTCTGTTTTCTCCAAAATTTCCCGAAGGGTTAGTTCTGCGTCATCTGGAGGATGGATATCTGCTCCCAAAGAAGGAAATCTGTTGGGCAGATGGAACGCGCTGGGCAGATCTTCCACATCGATTTTGTTTCTTTCCGACATTACAACGAGTCGTTCACACAGGTTCATGAGTTCACGAACATTTCCCGGATACGGATAGGCAAGCAAGGCATCCGTCGCCCTTCGGGTGAATCGAATCTTTTTCTTGAAACCCAATTTGGATCCAAAGTAATCCGTATAATGTTGAAAGAGAGGAAGGATACAATCCTTGCGCTCCCGAAGCGGGGGGATGGAGATGGGGATAACATTCAATCGATAGTAAAGATCCAGCCGAAATTCGCCTTGGGTGACCGCGGTTTCTATATCTCTGTTGGTTGCCGCGATGATGCGAACGTCTATTTTTCGGGAAGCGGTGCCACCGATCCGATTCATATGACCATCTTCAAGAAACCGAAGCAGCTTTACCTGGGAGGACATGGGCAGTTCCACAATTTCATCCAAAAACAGGATGCCGCGATCAGCCATTTCAAAATAACCGGGCTTCCCATCTTTGTGAGCACCTGTAAACGCACCTTTTTCGTAGCCGAATAATTCGGATTCAACCAGCGACTCCGGAATCGCCCCGCAATTGATTTTTATCATGGGCTGGCGGGCCCGCCTCGAATATTTATGAATCATGTCCGCCAGCAACCCTTTCCCTGACCCGGATTCACCCAGAATCAACACGCTGGAATCAACCGTGCTGACTTTTATGGCCTGTTGCAGAACATTTTCAAAACAGGGACTTCTTGCGATGATCTGAGTGGATTCCAACTCCGCCAGCTGCATCTCCAACATTTGATTTCGGAATTGATCCCGGATGGCGGTCTGCTTCTTTAATTCGAGGTGCAGCGCTTCAATTTCGGTAATATCCTTTTCGTTGACAACCACTCTGAAAAGACGTCCCCGTTCATCATAAACCGGTATTGCCGTAATGATTAACTTCATGCCGTCTCGGGTATATTGGATTAGATTGGCTGTAGATTTTGAGTTCAGCACTTCCATCGTGCCGGACCGATCGATAAAGCCTTCCTCCAGCAGGTCTCGCATATTTCGACCGACAACATCTTCAGCACGGATGTTGTTGATTTTTTCTGAAGACTCATTGATTCGAATGACATTGGCATCACCATCACAAATCCACAGGCCGTCCGAACAGGAGTTGAAAATCGCATCGAATTCTTTGCTCAGCTCCTGAGAAGACAGCAATTGGTGCGTAATACTTTCAAACTCCGTGCTGTTTTCAAATACGCAAACCACGCCGCACGGTTGGGCATTGCTCGGGAAGGGGATTATTTTTGTTCTGAAAATAAACTCTCCCGCCTTCACCTTTATATTGGTCCGGGAAACCGCATCTTTTAACGTATGATCCACATTCGGCCAAAACTCAGGCAGCACATTTTCCAGTTGAGATCCGGTGTGGAATCTTAGATTGCTTTGAGCCGTTTGATTCGAAAAAAGAACCGTCCCGCTATGATTAACGACCACTATAGCGTCGCGAATAAAGTCGAGAAACGTCTGATTGAATGCATGTGATTCCATAATATCTTGGTAATTACGCAAAGACGATCGTGTCGGGTCGCTGGATTCAAATGCCATGATAACCTCCAATGGGTTGGAAGGGTGCTTAAAAGGTCATGTGACTGAATCTATGATCTTATAGGCATAACTAAAGTAAATATGCAAGAATGCATATTTAAATGGTTTTTGTTATCCACGCCTTCAAAAAATCAGCCTTTCCATACTTCAAAAAGGAGAATACATGGTATCTGCCTTTTTGAAACGGTATTGACTTCGGCCTTGGGCCGTGAGAATTATTTAATCTCAATTTTTTAAAGGATGAAAGAGGATAATAATGGAAACCAGAGAATCCTACTTCAAAGAAACCATCGGTGAGGGCCTCGGAGACACCTATCGCAAGCACCACCCCCAGGTGTTGTCCGATTTTGAAGATGAAATGGAAAGATGGTGGGGGAGAAAATGGAAGGCCAATTCCAATGTCGGTAAGTTGCGGATGGCGCTGCTCCACCGCCCCGGCAGAGAATTTCTCAGCGTCGGCAACCCGACGCCCTGGTCGCCCCACGACAGCTCGCTACCCGCGTGGCGCATGCCGTTTAAACCGGATCTGGACGAGATGGTCCGGCACCACGAAAACCTGGTCAAGGCTTTCCAGGACGAGGGTGTGGAGGTCGTTATCCGGGAGCCGGATATCAATGATCCGCCCTATCAGGTCAAGGCCATTTACTGTGACGATGTCTGCCATCCCGCTGTTTACGGGCAGGTGATTTTTAGGATGTATGATCATATTCGCCGGGGGGAGGAAGTGCCGACATTTAAGACGCTGGCCAATATCAACTGTCCGGTCGTGGGCATGATTACCGGAAAAGGAATGATCGAGGGTGGACCGGTGGGATGGCTCGATGAGAAGCATTTGGCCGTATCCGTTCATTATCCGCGGGAAAATACGTGCCAACCGGAGGTCATGCGCGCCAACGAGTTTGCACATCAACAGTTTGCAAGGATCGTAAAGGAACAGGATCCGGAAGTAGACATCCGGGTCTTCCCGGGCTACGGCACAAGATTCGGCGCCAGCCATTACGCCATGGTCGCCCGGCACACGTCGGTTCAGGACCCCCAATATATGGACCCTTATGTGGTAGACTGGATGCGGGCAGAAATGAACTGGGAGTTTATCGTTCCGCCGAAGGAATTGACCTGGAAAGATCCAAGAGGATGGCGGATCGGACCGGAGACCGGCGTGGTCCTTGAGCCCTGGAAGGTCATTCGACCGGCCGGTGATCCCAAAGGCGCCAAATGGCTTGAAAGCATCGGCGTCAAGGTTGTGGAGGTGGAATGTTCCACCTTGGTGGGGCCGATGAATACCGGATCGATTCACTGCCTGACCGGGTCCCTTATTCGAGATCCTGAAATTTGACATTTTAGAATTGGAACAGTCGGTGCATCGATTATCGTTGGAACATACCTCCGATACGCTGAAGCAGGCAGAAGAAACGGAACGCCGCAACCTGCTGGCGGTCAGAAATCTTGAAACTTCTTTTTATACCAAAGACGGTGTGGTCAAGGCCGTTGACGGCATAATATTCGATATTCCTACCGGCAGCACGATCGGCATTGTGGGAGAGAGCGGTTGCGGCAAAAGTGTGACCTCGCTGTCGATCATGAGGCTTCTGCCCAGCCCGCCGGCCAAGGTCACCAACGGGAAAATCATGTTGGAGGGCGCTGACCTCCTTGCTCGAACCGAAGCAGAGATGCGTGATATCCGAGGAAACAGCATCTCTATGATTTTCCAAGAACCCATGACCAGTTTAAATCCGGTCCTGTCCATCGGGAGGCAGATCACCGAAACCATTCTGCTTCATAATAGGATTTCCAGGGCCGAGGCCAAGCTAAGAGCGGTTGATGCGCTCCGTATGGTCGGTATACCCAGCCCGGAAAGAAGGATAGACGAATACCCCCATCAGATGTCCGGCGGTATGAGACAGCGGGCCATGATCGCCATGGCGTTGTCCTGCGAGCCCAAACTGCTCATCGCCGATGAACCGACCACCGCACTGGATGTGACCATACAGGCCCAAATCCTTTCACTCATGGAAAGCCTCCAGGAAGAGCTGAACATGGCAATCATGCTGATCACCCATGATCTGGCCGTGGTGGCGGAGGTGGTCAGCACGGTATATGTGATGTATGCCGGAAAAATCGTAGAATCCGCAGACACGAAAACTATTTTCAATAATCCGCATCATCCATA
>JAHEHB010000011.1 GCA_024644775.1 Deltaproteobacteria bacterium | reverse complement strand
GGTCCAGATTCATATCGAGGATATATACTTTGGCCCCCAGTCCGCACGCCATCTTGGCAGCATTGACGCCCACAATCCCTCCCCCGATAATGACGACCAAACCCGGGTCGACCCCCGGCACACCTCCCAGCAAAATACCGTGACCACCTTGTGTCATTTCCAGATACTTGGCACCCTGCTGAATTGCCATCCGGCCGGGCACTTCGCTCATTGGCGTAAGGAGGGGTAGAGATCCGTCAACTTTTTGGATAGTTTCATAGGCGATGTTAATGGAACCTGCCCTAATTAGTGCCTGGGTCAGCTCTTTTACCGCAGCCAGATGCAGGTATGTAAAAACAATCTGATTTTCCCTGATAAGATCATATTCGGAGGGCTGGGGCTCTTTTACTTGCATCACCATCTCGGAACGTTCGAAGATTTCTTTTGGCGTATCAACAACTTCTGCCCCTGCTTCAACATATACAGCATTTTCAAAACCGCTGCCTCTACCGGCGTCCTTCTCCACCAGCACCTCATGTCCGTTTTGATTCATAATCTCCACACCGGCAGGTGTCATTGACACACGATTTTCTTCAGCCTTGATCTCCTTTAATATGCCAACGATCATTTACAATCCTCCCCAATAGACATAACTATATTGGTTAGTTGATCAATTCGCTCAGCGCTTCGGCGAACAGTTCCAACTCCTCCTCGGTATTGTAGAATCCGGTAGAGATCCTTGTAGGCATCGGCAAATGCGGTTTTGGAACAGGGCGAACCATGAATCTCTTTTTGTTCAAAAGACTACACAGATCCTGCGGTCCCCAACCTTTGACATGGAAATGAACAAATCCCGCTTCTTGCCCCTCAGGTGTTATCAATTCAACACCCGGGAGATTGCCGATTAGCTCGCGTGTGTAGCGAGCCAGGCGCGGGACCCGTGCAGTAATCCAGTCGATGCCCAGATGCTCTAGTAGATACTCAAGTGATTTTTGCAATCCCAACAATAAGGGCCTGTTCATTGCTGTTGCAATTTGATATCGGGATTTGATCAACGCCAGCGGTGCGAGGCTTGCTGGATGCTCCATGTTGGTCGTAATGACCTCATCGCCCGGTTTCCAACTCAGTCCCCAGAGGATGATGTTCAACCCTTCCGTTGTGCTTTGTGTCAGCCCAATCTCTTCGTAGGATACCCCTAATATCCCAGCCAGGTAGTTCCTGACAATATCCATGTCCGCGTATAACTCTTTGATAAACGGGAGATACCTTCCAGATCTGAACTCTTTTTCGATTTCCTTTTGCATTGCATCTACCGCCATTTTCGGGAGTGGGCCGCTAGTCCCGATATTTAGGTAATGAACGGCAGTAGTAGCCGGCATCTGTTCTCGTATTGCCTTTATTTTTTCTTTATCAAAGGTATCCGATTATTATCGAGGGCCTCTTTGCTGTACCATTATTAACTCTTTGTGCCTTTACAATTCAGAACAGTATCAAAATCGAATTCTTTAAAACGTTTCATGAAATTCACCTCGAGGATTGTAATCCTTGTTAATTTAAATCCCCAGGTCGACTCCACCCAGCTTTCTTTCATGTTAATAATTCCCAATTGCTAAATCCAGAAAGCGACAATGCCATATGACTATATTATTATTTAGCTATGCATTGTAATAAAAAATTATTTCTTACATATCACTTGACGATCCAAAAACGGGACTTTTTCAATTAATTCAGCAATTATAGGATCATCATTCAGCCAGTGTTTTAGATTTCCCATCATGGTAGCCACATAGGGGCTATTGTTTCCATTTGCCAGATAGTAGTTTACCCACACTCCATCCTTAGAATAGTCAACCATCTCTGTTTCTTCCAGAATCTTGAGATGTTTAGAAACACTTGGCTGTGTGATTCCGAGGGCTTCCTGGATTTCAAAAACGCACCTCTTTTTCTGTTGGAGTAGTTTGATAATTTTGATCCGATTCGGATCAGACAAAGCCTTCATAACTTTTATAAATGATTTCATTAACCCTACAGCAATATTCCTTTCTTTGCATATAATAGATTAACGCGGTTATCCACAAAGCTCCAGTTGTTTACTGGAATAGGCGTTGAAGGTGATCCGATTCCGTGCGCGTGTGACTGTCTGAGTGCATTAGGGAGCGTTACATCGATCAGCATCACGGTGCTGCAATAGAACACTACATGTTGAATCTTTCATGATACATTGTTTATCTCAAAGCCCTGATCGGTGTTACGCTCCCTTATGTGCGAGTTTCACACGTCCGCGAATCGGATTATCTTCAACGCCGACGTGGCTCAACTTGAGCTTTCGATATAACCGGATAGATTAATTTCGTCTGTCAAGGCTTTTTATGTAGGTATTCGAATGAAAAGTACAATAAAATTAGGCAACTATCCACGTTTGGCACCAGGTTACACAGACAATCGGAGACAATTTCGAAATAATCCGTGTGTGTGGTTATATTGTAACTCATTTTGGTAGGAATGAAATTAAACTGTATGAATTTGGAATTAACAACGAGATTCGATCGACGGAATATCCGCTAAGAACACTAGATTACGTGATTTTACGGATTAGATATGAATATCTTCCACGGTTATTCGAATTCTAAGTGATTTGTTTCAAAATGGTTTCGGGGACTTGGATACTGGCAAATTAAATGAACTTGATAATCTTGACTTTGTCGATATTCTCTATTAGTTAGAATGTATTGCGCTTCTGGAAGCGCAAAATTCTTTAAGTCGGGAAAACAAGACCCGAGAAAGGAGGCGCAGCATAGAAAAAAATAAGAGGAGATTTATGCTGTGAGTTTCTCACAGCCGGGTTTTCCCCCGACCTGGGAACAGAACGGGGGATCAAACAACCGGGAGCTTTCTTTCACTCTCCGAACAAGAGAGCCGTTTTAAATCAATCCTTATCAGCTTGCCGAAAAGCATCATACCTTTTATCCAACATCTTTCTCTTTTGGAATGAAAACAAACTCTAAACCGTGCACCCGATGCCGTTTGGTCTTAATATGCTGCCAGATAGCGATCCTTCACCGCGATATTAAAGTAGTGCCTGGCCAGGGGAGGTTGAATAAATCGAGGATTGAATTTTGTTTATGACTTAAAGAAATTCCGAATAAAAAAAATGGGGCGGGCGCAAACGCACCCCTTGCCAAAATGAAGATACTTTGAGAGATAGAGAAGAGATATGTAAAGATTTGAAGATAAAGTTATTAACGTTTAAATCTATCAAATCCATTTTAGAGGGAGGAAAAATGACTACAAAAAAAATATATGGAATCATGCCGCCACCCATTGTTCCTTTCACGGTAGACGGGGCGATTGATGTACCAAAACTCAAAGCGTATATGAACTGGCTGATCGAAAAAGGTTGTCACTGTCTTTACATACTGGGGACATTCGGTTCAAGCCCGCTTTTAAGCGTCGAAGAGCGAAAACTCTGCACCGAAAATATCGTTGACGCGGTCAATGGCCGTGTACCGGTTATTTGCCATATCGGTTCTCAAAACACAAAGTCCAGCATAACATTGGCAAAGCATGCAGAAAAAAGCGGTGTGGATGCCATTGCAAGCGTTCCCCCCACTTACTATAAACATGCGCCGGAAACTATAAAAGCCTATTTTCAAGAAATTTTAGATTCAGTGAGCATACCGATTTTTGTGTACAACTTTCCAGCCGCCGTTGGATATGGTTTGCTCCCCGATTTGGTGTCGGAGCTCGCCGAAATGGGCATTTCAGGTATAAAAGATAGCAGCTTCGACATTATTTTCTTTATGCGCCTTATGAATACGGTTCAGAAACCCGATTTCATATGGGTAAACGGCGTGCCGGCACTTATGCTCCCTGCGGTGCTACTGGGAGCGTCGGCCATAACTTCGGGTACTGCCAATGCATTTCCTGAGTTTAACCTGTCTTTATGGAATACCATTCAAGCAAAAACGTTTGACAAAGCGGCTGAACTTCAAAAAAAAATGGTTCGCCTCGCGGAGCTTCAGGGTATGACGATTCCCATCGTGGGGGTGCACGAAATTCTTAGATTGCGGGGACTCGATTTCGGTTATCCAAGAGCCCCGCTTAAACCGTTCACAGATACTCAACGGGCCAGACTGAAAGATGGATTAACAGCGTTAAATCTTTTGTAATGTTGAGTCGCTTTTGACCGCAGTCCAAATCCCATTCAAGCTCAGACAGCATGTAGGGGCGTTTTTTTCTTGACACACAACCACCCTCTTGCCATACACTACCTTCAAGAAAGAAAGTTCTTATCCCTCTTATCCCTTAAGGAGAGAGAGAAGAGAAATGAAAACCTTTGCCGATAAAACCTACGATTTATTAAGGACGGTGCCTAAAGGACGCGTAACAACCTATAAAGAAATTGCCCATGCCCTGAAAACTAGAGCATATCGGGGGATTGGACAGGCTATGCGAAAAAATCCCTATGCGCCCGAAGTTCCCTGACACCGGGTGGTTGCCACATCCGGTCGGATTGGGGGCTTTCAAGGAAAGACATCGGGAACCGCTATACAAAGAAAAATCAAAATGCTTAAAGACGAAGGGATCGAATTCGACGGAGGAAAAGTAAAAAACTTTGAAGAAGTTCTTTTTCGGTTTCCTAGTATCTAAATTTTGATTGAGCGGGTCTAATTGACGCGCCACTCTTTGATTTTATCACTCACTTGATAGAACCAATAGACGGTTTGAGCCACAACCGAACCAAACGGTTTTGCTGCGTAATCGAGTCCGAATGGTTCGAATAATTTATATGTTTCATCCCCATTGGCGATGGCGGCAGCCGTCACTTCCGCTCCGGCTGCGGTGGAACACATGCCGTGCCCGCAAAAACCCTGACAATGCCAGGAACCGTCTTTCAGTCTTCCGATCTGAGGCATTTTATGTTTGGTATACCCCATGTATCCGCCCCACGCTACTTCCGCCTTGATCCCTTTCAATTGCGGATAGACATGTAAGAGATCCTTCATCATGACAACCTTGAGCGCCTCCTGAGAGGGGTGAAACATTGAAACCCGGCCCCCCCATAACAGACGGCCATCCGGCAGCGGACGATAGTAGTTGGATGACGTACGGTTGTCGGAAGCCCCATGAAAGGCACGAACCGCCGTTTGCATTCGATCACCCAGCGGTTCTGTCAGCAACACATAGGTCGCCACCGGAAGCGTGGCATTTGCCAATTTCATTTTCAGGTTACCGATATAAGCGCTGCAGCAATAAACAACCTGATCGGCGATTACGGTTCCCTTCCGGGTTGTAACATGCCATTGGTCGTTGACTTTTTTAACTTTTGTCACAGGAGATTTTTCATAGACACTAGCGCCAAGATTCGAAGCTAGTTTCGCCACGTGGCCTGTATATTTTAAAACATTGGCAATTAAACCACCGGGCTTGAAATAAGCGTCATAGTACCGATCCGTTGTGTAATACTCACGGACCTTTTCCCGGGGCCAGAATTCAAACTTCTCTCCGAACACCTCATTCATTCGTTCAACATATGATCGAACCTTTTCTGTTTTATCAAACCAGGAAACATTCAATATCCCCATGTTCGGATCGAGGAGGTGGTCTTCAACCCCTTCCATTCTCTGACGAATGAGTTTCATCGCAGATTGGGTTAAGCCGTACAATTCTTTTGCTTGGCTTTCCCCCACTTTTTTTACGATATCAAAGGGTGGCAGAGAATACCCAGCTGAGATGAAACCGCCGTTTCTACCCGAAGCACCCCATCCGATTCGATTCGCCTCGATTAAGACCGGATTCTTCACGCCCCGCTCTACCAACCCCAATGTCAGGGCCGATCCGGCCATCCCGCCGCCGATTACGCAAACCGGTGTATTGACTTCTTGATCGAGCTGGGGATGGGGAGGTTCATTCCCTAACGATCTGGAATAATAACTGTCGATATGCTCATTATCCTTATGAACATTAACATATGGTCTTCCTAAATCGCCGTTTATACTATTCACATTTTCCTCCCAAAAACTAATTAAGAAATACCATAATGTGGGTTATTGGGACTCTGCGTAAAATTGTTCAATGGTTTTGATATAAGCCGGGTCCAAACCGATTTCTCTAGCTCCGGTCAACATGCCCTGTACATAGACTTTTGAGGGTGGAAACGGGCCTTGAGGGTCAATTACTTGGTACAGTTCCGCAGGGTGGATTTTTCCGTCTTCCCTCACAATTAAAAACGTTCTTCGGAGATAGTCACCCTTATACACCCCATCCATTTCGTCTAAAATTTCCAATTCTTTTTTCGGTACCTCGTAGAGTGCGCCATGCACCATATTCCCGGGGGCGATCATGACATTGCTGAGACCTCCCTGTTTTTTCTCAGACCAAAAATTGAACCGAATTTCGTAGTTGGGTAGATATCCCTTCATTGCAAATTTAGCACTTGGGAGGAGGGTTTTCACAAAGTCAAATTGTAAATTAGAGCCGTAGCCGAAGTGATACATGTCTTATACCTTTTCAATTCATTAATGGAAAAGTCCCGGCAAGAATGAAGAAAGTTTGGGGAATAGGATGATGAGAACTACGACGCCGAGTTCGGCAAACAGGAACGGAAACACGGCTTTTACAAGAGACCAGACTCGAATATCCCCAATTCGGCAGGCAACGAATAGACAAACACCTACGGGCGGGGTGATCAACCCCAAAGTTAGAGTCAGAATGACAAACATCGAAAACTGGAGAAGGTCGATACCCATCGTTCGGGCAACGGGAAGCAGCAACGGGGCGAACAAGACAATGGCAGCCCCTGGATCGAGAAAACATCCAACAATTAGGAGGATAATCATCGTAATGAACATGAAAACCAAGGGATCGCCGGAAAAGGCTTGCGCAAGTCCCCGAGTTAATCCGCCTATCCCCGAAATCGCCAAGACGTAAGAGGCGACAGTGGCGGCGCCGATGATAAGGAACAGCGTCGATGTGGTTCGCGCACTAACGACCAGTGCTAACCAGAGCTCTTTAAAATCAAGATTCCGAAACACGAACCAACCCAGGAACATTGCATAAATAGTCGCGACTCCCCCAGCTTCCGTCGCCGTAAACGTCCCGGAAAGCGTCCCGAGGACGATAAATAGCGGCAGACTGATAACCAACACGGTATCAAGGGCCATCCTAGGGATCTCTTTCCCGGGGATCCTGGTCGTTGATTTCGGAAGACGCTCATGTCGCCCCGTGTACCAAATGACAAAACTCACGGCGAGGGCAAGAAGCAATCCGGGCACTACCCCCGCAAGAAACAGATCAATGACTGAAATCTGGGACACGGCCGCATAGATGACCATGATGACCGAAGGAGGAATGATCGGTCCAATGACGGATCCCGCAACGGTCACGGCGGCTGAAAATTCCTTTGAATAACCCTCACGGGGCATACCTTTTATGAAAACCTGGCCAAGCGCGGCGGTGTCCGCTATGGCAGTTCCTGAAATCCCAGCAAAAATGATCGATGCAACTGTGTTAGCGTAGGCCGTCCCACCGGTAAGCCGACCCGTGACAAGCATGGCAAATTTAATAAGACGCTCTGTCACACCGCCCCGGTTCATTACTTCGCCGGCAAGGATATAGAATGGTGCTGCCAAGAGAATGAAACTGTCGATGCCAGTAAACATTCTTGATGGTACAGACACCAATTTGAAATTCTGCACAACAATCTCGATCGCTCCGGCAAGGCCAAGCGCAAAGGCAATCGGTACGCCGGCCACCATTAGAAGGGCAAAGGCAATCGCGAGTGCAATCATTTGGACTCCATGTCACCCGTCACACGTTCGGGTGCCGCGATCATAAGGCAAATGGCTTTCACGAGCATGAGCACACCGCCAACCACAACACTCATGTAGGGAATAATCATCGGAATCTGGGCTGATGGAGAGAATTGTTTGATATTGCGTACCGCTTGCGGCCATCCAAATAAGATCAAGACAAGGCAGAAGGCTGAAATACAAAGGAGGACAACGATGCTTTGTATTCGGCGCAGCCTTACAGGGAAAACCTCACCAAATATGTCGACGATCATGTGTTCGCCCCGAAACAAGGCAGCTCCCGCTACCAGAAAGGTGATCCACACGACTGAATAGCGCATGGCCTCTTCGGTCCAGCCAAGGGGTGCAACCACAACGTATCGGAAAAAGACTTGGAAAAAATTGATGACAACAATTGAGAGCATTAAAATGGCGCCAATGCTTTCGGTCGCGAGGGTCAACACCCGAGCAACCCGCAATGCCTTCTTTTTCAATTTGTGGTCTCCCGATTTAACATTCAGGCGATTATCGTGAAGCGATCGATAAGAAACACCGAGCGCGGCCGACCAAAAAAGGGGAGGAAAGGGGTGCGCCGAGCCTCCCCAATACGATAAATTATCGTCCGTAAACAGCTTTCCTGGATTCCTCCACCGCAGCGAGCAACCGGTCTACAAGATCCTTTCCTACTTGCTCTCTGATGTATTCGCGGACCGGTGCCTGGGAAAGCTTTCGAAACATTTCCTTTTCTTCGGCGGTGGTAATGTGTACCTTTAGCCCTTTTTCATCACGTATCTTTTCTATGTAACTGCGATCTGTTGCCACCTTCAATGCATTCGCCAAAGTTCCGTATAGTTGGCCGGCCTCCATGATAATTTGCTGGTGCCCTGGAGACAGACTTTTGTAAAAGTCGTCATTGATCAAAATCAACGTTAAACTATAAATATGCTCAGTCGTCGACATAAACTTCTGAACATCGGCCATACCGTTCTCATAGACATTGGGTGAGGCATTTTCCTGGCCGTCAACAACGCCCTGTTGGAGCGACATCACGAGTTCCGAGAAACTGATAGGTGTCGCTGCGGCACCCAAGGATTCCATGAAACGCATGTAGACGGGACTCTCCATCGTCCGCATTTTCAATCCCTTCATATCCTCCGGGGTTTTCACTTCCTTCTTGCTATTTGTGATGTTGCGGAACCCGTTCTCAGCCCAGACGATTGTTCGAATCCCAGTCTTCTGAAGCATATCCTGTTGCATCCATTTGGCAAATGGATGGTGGAAGAACTCCCAAGCAACAGGAGACGAGGGGAAAAGATAAGGGATCGCGAATATCTGGAGCGGCTTATAGAAACCGGTAACGGCACCATCAGCAGCCAGAGCAATTTCGACCGCACCCTGTTGACACATTTCCGTGAGTTCGCGTTCGCCGGCGCCAAGAGAGCCAAAATAGAGTTCCACTTCGAGTCCGCCACCACTTTTGAAATCAACATAATCCTTGAAAGCTTTCGCACCTTGAACCTCAGCGGCTGGTGTATCTGGAACCGCAAGTGCAAAGCGGATTCGAGTCTTGGCATCCGCCACGGGTACCATGGAAACCAAAACGAGTGTAAAGCATACGATGATAAGAAGTCCGATTACTTTCGATTTCATTTAGAATCCTCCTTAGGTTTTGAGCTTGTTGGTTTAGCACTTATATTTTAACCATGGTGTGTCGACTGTCGGCAAAAGCGTACGCAGATCCATGGGAGTATACAAAGCTTCCACTTTCTATTCTGCCTGGCTTGAGTATTGTAACTTTATAGCTGGATGTCATCCAGATCAAAACCATCATATAGGGAACCACTAGGGCCTGAATGCAAGCAAATCTCACGCTCGGTTTGGCCGCCCGGTTTAAAATTTATACGTTAGCAATCCACTAAAATCAAGAGCAATTCGGCGATTGCCTTTGAATTATTTCGCGCTTGGGTGTATGTAAAAGATTGCTTTGATGACCTGATAATAAAAGGGACCCATTATGGATATCCGCCAAATTGCAACCCAAGCCAAACAAGCGGCCATACAGTTGGCCGCCGTTCCAACAGTTAAAAAAAATGAGGCCTTGGCCCGAATTGCTGCAGCGCTTGGGGCCAAGGCCACTAAAATCGCTGCAGCCAATCAGGCAGACCTGAAACGCGCCGAACAGGAACAATTGGCTGGGCCTCTGCTCAAGCGTCTGCGTTTTGATGGTGCCAAGATCACAGAGGCCGTGGCCGGCCTTGATAGTTTAATCGGGCTCAGCGATCCGGCGGGACAAACTTTGAGCGCCATGGAACTGGATCAGGATCTTGAGCTTTACAAGGTAAGCTGTCCCATCGGCGTGATCGGGGTGATCTTTGAATCGCGTCCCGATGCCCTGGTGCAGATTTCGTCCCTGTGCCTGAAAAGCGGCAATGCCGTAATGCTCAAAGGTGGCAGCGAGGCGGCCGAAACCAACCGTATCCTGGCCGAAACCATTACCCGGGCCACGGTTGAGGCCGGTATCCCTGACGGCTGGCTGGGCCTGTTGGAGACACGTAATGATGTGGCTGACATGCTGAAATTGGATGAGAGTATCGATTTGATCATCCCCCGGGGCAGCAACGAATTTGTCAAATATATCATGGACAACACCCGCATTCCGGTGTTGGGACATGCCGACGGTATTTGCCATGTCTATATCGACAAGGCGGCCGATAAGGATATGGCGGTGAAGATCGCGGTGGACAGCAAAACCCAATACATGGCGGTGTGCAATGCGGCTGAAACCCTATTGGTGCACCAGGATACGGCCGACACGGTTCTGCCTGCCTTAAAGACAGCCCTGGAGGCAAAGGGTGTGGAGATTCGGGGCTGTGATGCCACCTGCCGAATGGTCGATGTAACGCCTGCCGTTGAGGAAGATTGGCGCACCGAGTACCTGGATTCGGTTGTTTCCATCAAAGTCGTGCCCGGCATGGCATCAGCTCTGGATCATATCAATGGATATGGTTCCGGTCACACCGATGTGATCGTTACCGCCGACAATGGACGGGCGGCGCAATTTATGAATCTAATCGATTCGGCCAATGTTTTCTGGAACTGCAGCAGTCGTTTTGCCGATGGATTTCGCTACGGCCTCGGGGCCGAAGTGGGCATCAGCACCAATAAAATCCACGCCCGGGGGCCGGTGGGCCTGGAAGGATTGGTAATCTACCAGTGGCGCATGAAGGGTGAGGGGCATATCGTGGCCGACTATAGCGGGCCCAATGCCAAGGCCTTTACCCATCGAAATTTGAAAAAACGATTTTAGTAAAAATAATTCCAAAGCGCAGTGCCATTATGGGTGATGCCCTATGCTTTCAATGCGATTAAAAAATGCCAAGCGTGCGGTGGTGAAGGTGGGCAGCAATGTACTTACCGCCCAAAGTGATTTGAACACCATTGCTATCACGTCCATTTCGCGTCAAATCTGCGTTCTCATCGACAAGGGGCTGGAGGTCCTGCTGGTCTCTTCGGGTGCCATGGCCGCAGGGTTACGCAAGATGGGGCTTGAGCACCGGCCCGACGAGATCCCCCAACGTCAGGCCATTGCCGCGGTGGGTCAGAGCGGATTGATGAATGCCTACGAAGAAGCCTTTGGTCGCTGTGGTAAGAAAGTGGCCCAGATCCTGTTGACCAGTGAAGACTTAGACAACCGCGAGCGCTATCTCAATGCCCGCAATGCACTTTATACGCTGCTGGCCTGGAAGGTGGTGCCCATCATCAATGAAAACGACACCGTCAAGGTGGAAGAGATTAAGTTGGGGGACAATGACAATTTATCAGCCATGATTGCGCTGCTCATGGATGCCGATTTTTTGATCAATCTTACCGATATCGACGGGCTTTATACCAAGGATCCGCGGACCCATGCCGATGCCGAATTACTTTCGGAGGTAAACGCTTTTGAAAAGGAGATCGATGCGTATGCCAGTGAGATTCCCGGCGCTCTGGGCACCGGCGGTATGCTCAGCAAAATAAAGGCTGCCAAAAAGGTTACCGCAGCCGGCCTCCCCATGATCATCACCAAGGGTGACAAGCCCGATGTGCTTTTAAAACTATTTGCCGGTGAGCAACACGGGACTTATTTTGTGCCCAAAGAAGAGAAGTTGCCCAGCCGTAAGTGCTGGATTGCCTACACCTTGAAACCCAAGGGTCGTATAATCATCGACTCGGGTGCGGCAAACGCCATTGTCCAAAACGGCAAGAGCCTTCTGCCCAGCGGCATCGTTGAGGTGGAGGGCGGTTTCGGTGTGGGCGCCGCGGTGGCTTTTGAAAACCGACAGCAGCAATCTTTGGGCATCGGTTTGGTCAACTACAGCGCCACCGAAATTCGGGCCATCATGGGGCTCAAATCGAACCAGATCAAAAACCACTTGGGCGCAAAGCCCTATGATGAGGTGATCCACCGGGATAATCTAGTGGTGACCCATGACAATTAGCAAGGAAACCTACAAATGAACACGGACAATCCGGCAGATGAAATCATTTCGTTAATCGATCGGGAAAGACTGAAACAAACGACCTTTGAGTTTGTAAAATTACAGAGCCCGACTGGAGAAGAGGGAGAATTTCTAAAATTCTACGGAAAATATCTGGAAGACATAGGGATTGAAATTCGATGGGATCATGAAATTCCGCATGCACCGAGTGTGATCGCAAAAATAGAGGGAAAATCTGAAAAACCGGTCTTTCAATTCGATGGCCATGGAGACACCATTCCCACAGGTTCAGCGCTTCCGGATATGAAGGGGGACATCATTTATGGACGCGGGGCTTGCGATATGAAAGCCGGTCTGGCTGCCATGGCCGAAACAGCAAGAATCATCAAAGAATCGGGTATTCAACCCAACGGAAGCCTTTTGCTGACCGCCCACGGCGGTGAAGAATCTCCAATCGGCCGCAGCCATGAATTGAAGTCTCTTCTATCAAAAGGAATATATGGAGACGTGTGCATCATACCCGAACCGGAAAAGAATACGTTGCCTGTTTTCTGTAAGGGAATGTGTAATTTCCACATCTCAATAAACCGCCCCGGGCAATCGATCCATGAAATAGAAGGCGGGAAGGACACCCCGAATCCGAACTTAATAGCCCACCAGCTGATTGATCTCATGATAAAAAAAATAGATTCTCTTTCGACCCTAAGACATATCGTCCTTGGTGCGGAGAGCGTTTTTTTTGGAATCATCAATGGCGGAGATTTTTTTAACAGAATTCCAACTTCATGCGCGGTGTCGGGTACTCGGAGATACCTGCCGGGAAAGATGTTCAAAGATATTGAAGAAGAGTTTCAAAAACATTTGAGTATATTGAATCCACCCGACAATGTGACCATTGATTTAAACCTCATCAATTCCTCTGAGCCCTATGAATTAAGCTCTGACGAAACGATCGTCCGATCAGTCAATACCGCCCATAAAACAGTTACCGGTAAAGAGTTACCCCTTGGGGGAGTAAAATTCGTGGGGGAAGCCGGTCTTTTTATGAATCAGGTAGGGGTGCCGACCGTCTATCATGGCGTGGACGGGCGAACCATCCACAGCGATGAAGAATTTGTGGAAGTCGATGATATCGTACGTTTGGTCAAAGTTTTTATCCATACGATCTTTAATTATTTTGATCAATCAAAGAAGTAAGCTACGATTAGGATAAAGCCGATGATTTCTATGATACCGCTTCGAAGGTATCCATTAACTCCGATTTTGTCTCCTTGCTCAGGGAAATTCCGTGCTGCCGACTCTCTTTTTCTTTATTAAATTCAATTTCACCGGGCAGATAGATTTGATCCACACCGCTTTTTTTATTGGATGTCTTTATCTTATCTATGAGATCTCGAACTTTCCCGGTAAATTCCTGAGGCGAAAGGAACCTCTCAACTTGTATTGCCATGAGCAAAACACCTTGATTCAATATATCACGACCTTCCGGTGTCATCGGTGGGACATAGGGTCCGAAAAGTGCACCCGTCAACAAACCGGAGAGGATGTCGATGCAAAGCGACAGTCCGTATCCTTTATATCCGCCGATGGGCATCAGCGTCCCTTTCAGGGCCTCAAGCGGATCCGTTGTGGGGACTCCCCGTCTGTCAAAGGCCCAATCCACGGGGATTTCTTTTTTTTCCTTTTCCGCCAGCATGATTTTGCCCC
The DNA here is from genome assembly GCA_024644775.1 of Deltaproteobacteria bacterium. The sequence continues at coordinate 15,786 of JAHEHB010000011.1, read as the reverse complement.
TGGATACAACGGTTGAGGCCATGTCCAAGACGACGGGAAAATCGGCCCCCGAGGGGATGGCGATGGAAATGGGATTTGTTCCGATCAACGGATCTTTGCCCCCCCAGGCAGCGACATGCGGGGAGCCGTTGTTGAAGGTGATGCCGATCATATCGTGCTGCAACGCCATCATGGAAAAATAGGAGGCCATGCCGATGTGGTTGTTGTTTCGGATTCCTGTAACGCCCACTCCTGCCTCTTTGGCCTTTGCGATGCAGCCTTCCATTCCGATATAGGCACCGTATTGCCCGAGGCCGTTTCCCCCGTCGATGAGCTCGGTTGAGCCGGATTCGTTTATTTTGACGATTTTCGGATTTACCGATATGGCGCCGTTTTTTATACGCTGCACGTAGACCGGCATCCGAGAAACACCGTGAGAATGAATTCCGCGCAAATCGGCTCTGACCAGAACATCAGATGTAATACGGGCGATTCTTCCAGGGACGCCCATTTTTTCCAAAATCGTTTCGCATACCCCAATTAATTGCTCGGCTGAGATTTTTTCCGAAAGTTCCATCTCTGCTAGTTTACCTCCCGTTTAATAAAGGGTTTATATGTGGATTCCGACCAGGAATCCCAGGGCCCGCGCAATGCAGAGAAATATCGATGCTTTCCCTTTAAGATATCGATACCTTCTCTTCGGACATCGCCCCTGACGAAGACCTTGAACATCATTCGCTCCTTGACGAAGTCAATCAGTACGCTACGATCGCTTTTATCGTATCCTCCGTTCGATGTTTAACCATCCGAACGGTGTCAGCGATCTTTTCAAAGGGAACCCGATGGGTAACAATCGATTTAATCTCTTTGGATTTTGACCGCAGCAGCCCCAATGCACTCAGGTAATCCCGATGCAAATACGTGGAACTTGCGATGATGTCCTGTTCTTTGAGCCGGCTTTTTTCGATATCAATCGTTACCGGCTGGTTGAAGATCGCGACGAGAATGATTCTGCCCTTTTTTCTGACAATTTCAAACGCTTGATCCAAAAGCCCCGGAACCCCGGCGGCGATGACGGCAACATCGACGGCATTTCGGCCGTATTGTGCGGTGACTTTTGAAACAAGATTTTCTGTTGTAGAATTAACGATGCAGTCGGCACCCAATCGCCGTGCCGCAGCGAGATTAAAATCATACAGATCAGAGGAGATGAGCTCGGCGGCGCCCGCTTCTCTGGCGCACAGCAGACTCAGCATCCCGATGGGGCCGGCACCCAACACGGCCACCCGATCCCCCAGTTTCACCTTGCCCTGACGAACGGCATGAACACCCACAGCCAAAGGTTCAACCAGAGCGCCGTGAATATAATTCAATGACGGATCCAGACGATAGACCGTATCCTGAGGAACGACAACAAATTCCGCAAATGCCCCGGGCCAGGATGTTGATCCTAAAAGCCGTTTGGAATCGCACATGTTTGTCCAGCCGCGTCGACAGGGTCCGCAGGTGCCGCAAACCGCATGCGGCATAGCCGTCACCCGATCCCCGGGTTGATAGGTTTCAACCTGCGCCCCCACGGCTGCAATGTCCCCGGCAAATTCGTGCCCGAGAACAACGGGAGGTTGGCGGCGTGGATGCAGGCCGTCGTAGGCATGTATGTCGGATCCGCAGATCCCCGCCGCTCTGACTCTGATCAGAATTTCTCCCGGTTCAGGTTTCGGGGTTGCCGTCTCTTCGATTTCAATTTGTTCCGGTGCTTTCAGTATGGCGGATTTCATTTTTTTCATAGACCTCTATGACCATTTGATTTTACAAAGCCGAGGCGGGGTTTCCACCGAGCCTATTCGCCGGATCCCTTCAAAGCTTTTTCCACATACGCAAGGGAATTTTTCAGGATCTTTTCGATTTCCGGAAGCGCAAGCGGCGTCTGCCTTCTTTGCGGGTTGAATCCCTCATCGCGGATCAGCATCAGCGGAAGCTCGATGGCCAAGAGCGGCGACTGCTTTTGCTGCGACAGGAAGCGGAGTATTTTCCGGTAGTCGATCACCCCTTTTCCGATTTCCGTAAACACCCATCCGCCGTTTATAGGCGCCATATCCTTTAAGTGAAAATGAACCGCATGGGGAAGCGTCGCTTCAAAATCCTCCTCCGGCCGTATGCTCCCCCGGGAATAGGAAAACGCATTGCCGAAATCGTAGTTTAGTCGGACAACATCAGAGCCGATTTCCTTCACCAGGGAAGCTCCAGATACCCCGGAATGAATCAAATTGTCTTCCCCGAATCCATGTCCGGGATTTTCCAGTGCAATGGTAAGGCCCAGCGATTCGGCAATACCGGCCAGGATTCCGATATTGTGTAGGAATCGTGTCTTGCTGGATCGGCCCGAAGCCTTAGTATGAATAATTCTCGCCCCGACGGCTCCAGCAAACTCCATTCTTCGCCTAAAGGCGGCTACGGCGTCTTGACCGCCCAGATCCATATGCGCCGCAAGGGCAACGGTCTTTAGACCGAAACGTTCCAACATCGTTTTCAGTTTCCTCCCGTAGGCTGCAGAGAAGTCGTTTTCGGTAAATCCTTCCGATACACCCGCTACAAAGCCCAGCTCGACATATGTCCCACCCAGTCGGGAGATTTCCGCCAATGCCGTTTCAAAGTCGTATCCTTCGTAAGCGACGGTACTAATGGAAATAATGGTATCCATTTCAGACCTCCTTGTTTACATGAGATTTTACTAGCTGGGGTTCGGGTGGAATACGATCCTCACTACATCCTCACCCCGGGTATCGGCCAGTTCAAAGGCGGGGCTCACCTGCTCGAGGTCGAACCGGTGTGTGATGAATCCGGAGAGCACTGACAGTTTTCTTTGGGTCAGAAATAGTGCTGCCTTAAAGTCGCTCTCATCGTAAGTGAGACTGCCGATCATTTCGTGTTCCCATGCTTTTGCGCGTTGAAGGTTCACGGGGATCAGATCGGTGAACATGGCGATCAGGGTAACGGATCCTCTTTTACGAACCGAGTCCACCGCTTGCTCAATAACATCGGGCGCTTCGACGGCCACGAATGCCCGATCAACCCCCCGGCCGCCGGTTAGGGAGCGGACTCTGTCGGCAACATCTTCTGCTTGGGGCTTAATTGTATGGGTTGCACCGGCCTCACGGGCCTTTTGAAGATTAAAGTCTCTGACATCCGTGGCGATGATCAAGCGGGCTCCCGCGGCCCCGGCTGCTATGACCGTCATCAAACCGATGGCCCCGGATCCCAGCACGAGGACATCGTCTCCAAGCTGCATACCGGAGCGTTTCACTGCGTGGATACCGACCGCCAGGGGTTCGATGAGTGTGCCCACATCGTCGGTGACAGCATCGGGTATCGAATACAACAACGAGGCGGGGGCGACAAAATATTCGGCATAGGGACCGGGCCATTCCCGAGTTCCCAACATTACTTTGTTCTCGCAGAGATTTGGCTCGCCCTGCTTACAGAAAGGACATTCGCCGCAAACACGCTGGGGCAGAACGACCACTCTTGTTCCTGCAGATGGTACAGTGCTTCCGGTGGCCGAAAGTTCGACCCTTGCCGTTACCTCATGTCCCAAAACGGCTGGAGGCATCCGGCCGCTGTGCTTTCCATGATACGCATGTAGTTCCGATCCGCAAATGCCCGCGCTCAGCACCCGAAGCAGCACCTCGTCAGATTGGGGGACCGGCATCTTTACATCCCGCATCGACAGGACAAACGGATCTTCAAAAATAACGGCTTTCACTGCTAAGTTCCCCTTTCCCCAGTTGATATCGCATCTATAAAAGGCAAGTAACCTCCTTAAGGGATGATACCAGTTCCAGACGGTTAACGACCGCCACAAGCTTTTCTTGACGCTCGGGCGTCATTATTCCGCGTGAAGCATCCTTGAACTTTTTTTCGATGATTTCCCGTCCAACCGGATTTTCCGGCATTCCCCGCGGGGCTTCGATCTTTTTCCGAATCATGGTTCCATCGGTGAATGTTACGACCATTTCGCCGGATCGGAGTCTTGGATAATCCGATGCAATTGCAGAATCCTCCACAACGGATACCCGTGAGGCGATCGCCTCTATCCCTGAATCGTTGAGATTTTCCGGTACCATTTCCATTGCGGTGACATTTCCCCGCACCAGAGCGAGGCCCACTAAAAACGGGATGGAAAACCGCGCCTGGGCAATGGATCGTGGCTTCTGCCGGTTCAACGCAGCAGAAGCCGGGTAGGCTCTGATTTCGATCCGGTCAATATCGTCGAGGCGATCGAAGAGTGTATCTCTCAGGACCAAAGCGGCGTCTATCGCCGGAAAGGAATGACCACATGCCTGGTAGATCTTGTGGTAGGCGGAAAAGATTTCGTATGTGTCCCCCAGATCCCGCATAATATGTTCAGGCTCGTGTTGGTTGGTGTATGCATTAAGAAAACCTTCTTTTGCCTCGAAAATGCGTTTGGGTCCGGTCATTCCAGCGGCCGCCAGATGAGTGGCAAGCATACCGTTATAACAAGCCTGTCCTGCGTGGGCGTGCCGAACGGAAGCGCCCTCTTCAAGAAACGCAAAAAGGCCGGCCGAAGTCGATCCGGCAATACCGAAGGCATTTACGATGAGTTCTTCTTCAAGATTCAAAACCACCGCGGAAGCCGCGCAGGCACCAAAGGGTCCTACAGTCCCGGTGGAATGAAACCCCCGTTGGCGATGCCCTGTATCGATGGCCCGTGAGATCCGGGAAGAGATCTCGTATCCGGCCGTAACAGCTTTGATGAATCGATTGCCGTCGATGTTTTTCGCTTCACCCAAAGAAAGGGCCACCGGAAAAGTGGTTGCACTCAAATGCAGGCCTCCAGCATATCGATGGGCGTCATCCACATCCTCGGCCGTGGCGATCATTCCGTTGAAAAAGGCAGCTCCCGAAATCGTGCTTTTTTCTGGCCTTGCGATTAAAGTCGATGTTCCCGAACCCAGCGCCTTTAATACGGAAAGACCCATCGTGGCCAGAGAAACGGTGGCACCGCTATAACTGGCAGCGAGAAAGTCGAGAAAACAGGTTTTGGCCTCTTCGACGACAGCCGGCGGCAGAGGCTCGTTTTGTATGGACCGGACGATGTCGGCCAATCTTTCGGAATAGGATTTCCCCGTCATTTCGTTGCATTTCCTTTCCATCGTATATGAACCGTTAGCGGTCCCCGAACGTCTCCGGTCCGAATACCTCCGGCCTGAATACCTCCGGCCCAAATACCTCCGGATTGACCAGGTACTTGGGCCGCTCACCTCGGCCGAATCGGAGGATATCTTCAACAGCGGTCATGGCCGTCCGTTTTTGAGCTTCAACAGTCAAAGAACCGATATGCGGCATAATCAGTACATTTTCCAAAGACAGCAGCGGATGGTCCTTTTGCACGGGTTCTTCTTCCAACACATCCAGAGCGGCGCCTGCAATGCTGCCGGATCTCAGGGCCTTTACAAGGGCCGCCTCATCGACCATTCCGCCCCGGCCCATATTGATCAAATAAGCGTTTTTCTTCATCAATGCCAGCTCTTTTTCCCCGATGAGCCCCCGTGTCTCTGGGGTGAGGGGCGCATGGATGGACACCACATCACTTTCTTTCAACAGTGTCTCCAGATCCACGAGCTTCAGATCGAGATCGGTCAGCCTGCGGGCCGAGGGACGCGGGTGGTAGGCCAGTATGCGCATGCCAAACGCCAGCGCCCGCCGGACCACCTCACGTCCGATATGTCCGACACCGATAAGGCCGATGACTTTGCCCTGAAGCTCCATTCCCATGAAATCGAGTCGTTCCGGGTTTCCCCTCCGGGACGCCAGCGCCGCCGGTAGAATCTTTCGCACAGCCATGATCATCAGGCCGAAGGTGTATTCCGCGATGGATGCCGCGTTTACCCCCGGCGTGTTGGAAACGGGGATGCCTTTTTCGGTGGCATAAACGATGTCCACATTGCTATAACCGGAGCCGTGGCGGGCGATATATTTCAGGTTTTTCGCCGCATCGATCACCGACCGGTCTACCAAGACCGGGTCTGTTTTGTTGAATAAAACGTCTATATCGGCAACGCGCTCAAGAAGCACGGACTTCGCCAGTGTCGTCTCACCCACGTCGAGATCCACATGGGCATTTAAACGGTCTTCCGCTTCTGGATGGATATGTTCGGTCAGAAAGACCTTCATCTTTTTGCTATCATTCACGGTTCCGCATTCGATGTTTTGCATCCGATCATTGATCTCCTTTCAGCTCTCCTTTCGGTTAAAAGGGTTTTTCATTCGGCGGTCAAGGGATGGTAAACCCGCCGTCTATGGGTATGGTTACCCCGGTAATATAAGCGCCTATGTCGGATGCGAGAAACAGAATCGTATTGGCATAGTCGACGGGCTCACCCTGGCGCTTCAAAGCCAGCCGGCTCATCACCCTGTCGGTCTCTTCGGGCCCTCTATGGAATAGTTGTCCGCCTCTACCACCGATTTTGGCTGTGGAGGTAAAACCCGGAGCGATGGCATTGACACGAATATTATGGGGTCCCAATTCTCTTGCCAGCAGTTTGGTGACCATAATCACCCCTGCCTTTGAAACGCCGTAGCTGCCGCGGCTGATGTTTGCATTCAGCCCCGTCGAAGACGAAAGGTTGATGATACTCCCACCTCTTTTTTGTTCGATCATCCTCTTGCCGGCCGCTTGAGAACAGAGAAAGACCCCTTTCAGGTTGACATCGATGATTTCATCCCATTCATCCTCGGTCGTTTCCATGAGGGTCATGCGACTGCTGATACCGGCGTTGTTGACTAGAATGTCGATGCCACCGAACGCATCGGCGACTTTCTGCACCATGTGATCGACATCAGCCTTCTTGGATACATCTGCCTGTATGGCGATTGAACGACGACCCAGTGCGATGATCTCGTTGACCGTACCTTCAAGCTGGCCATCGTCGATCACCATATCCGCCACGGCCACGTCGGCGCCTGCTTCGGCAAGACGAATGGCATCGGCTTTACCGAGTTGCCTTCTCCCTCCTGTAACCAATGCAATTTTCCCTTCAAGTGATATATCGGGTATATTCATGCAGTACCTCTTATGATTTCATCTGTTGGTCCGAAAATGCTCGCCCGTTTTCGTATTGCCGACAAAGAACCGAAACCGAGCGAGCATTCTACTACGTATCTATAACCCCTAACGAAGGCCGGGTTAATTGAGCGGTTTTGGGATTATAGATCTGTTCTTCTACCGAGATTTACCGGCAGCCATTGCGCCATTTTTCTCCGGTCTCACTGAACCGCTTTCTTCACACGCGTAAATAATGCATGTTGATCTTCCATGAACTTGAGAAAATCAGCACGATCCCTGTACTTGACGCCAAATTTCCTTTTCTTCATAAAACCGATAAATTCCTGATCCGATACTACTTTTTTAATGACATCCCGCCAGAAATCGATAATCGATGTCGGTGTTCCTTTAGCCATTGCCACCGCCCGCCAGGTCCCAAAGGTCACATTGATTCCTTGCTCCTTCATGGTGGGAACATCCTTAAACAGGTCGAGCCGTTCCTCACTCATGATCCCAAGATACCGAATACGGTTTTCGGTGACCAGTGTCAGGGCCTCTGCCGCACTGCTGGTTCCGACATCGATTTCTTTTCCAGCAAGGGCTTTGAGCATCGGCTTCGCCCCGCCGGAGTACGGGATCTCGGCAACCACATCTTTGAATCCGGCTTCCACCTTTAGGATCTGCCACCCAATCCACCAGGCCGCCCCGGGGGCCGTGGTACCGACTTTGATTTTCTGAGGATTTTTTTTCGCATCTTCCATCAACGCTTTCAGGCTTTTCCATGGTGAATCTTTTCCCACGGTGATCGAGGCGGGGTCTTCATTGATCTGGGCCACATGATCGAGGTCCTTATAACTCACCTTTACCTTGCCGAATATCGGAAGGGTCACAACCGGCAAGGCCTCAAAACAGAGTGTATATCCATCGGGTTTTGATTTTGCGACGTATGCGAAGGCGATGGCGCCCCCCCCGCCGGTGCGGTTTTCCACGGCAATGGGTTGATCGATATATTTTTCCGCGACTTTGGCCAATGTTCGTCCGATGGCGTCGGTCCCTCCCCCCGCAGAATAGGGGATGACCAGTTTGATCGGTTTGTCGGGATAACCGGCCAACAAGGGTGTGGCCATAAAAGAAATAACCAATAGCAACGGAACAATGATAGACAACTTATTACATTTCATCTTCTAACCTCCTTTTCGAAAATAAAAATAAATGCATCATGGAAGTCACTTCGATAGAACCATCTCATTTGATTTAAAAGGAAATGATCTTCCCCTTTGACGATTACCTTCACGATTTCCACTATCCCCTCCTTTCCATTGATGAAATTCCAACCACAGAACTTGTTTCCTATGGGTACTCAGGATTATTTAATCGGACCCACCCCCCGCATCCTTATTCTGTGATAGAGCGGTACGACAATAAATACCGCGGCAAGGATCAGCAAGGAAAGTGCAAGAGGTCTTTCAAAAAGGATATTCAGATTTCCTCCGGATAACTTAAGGGTCCGTCTTAAATTGTCTTCCGCCATAAATCCTAAAATTAGGCCCAAGATGAGCGGTATGTCGGGTATTTCCACTTTTTTCATCAACCAGCCGATCACACCGGAGACGACCATCAAGCCCACATCGAAGATGGAATTCCGCATGGCGAAGGCCCCCACCATGCATAAAACGGCAATCACCGGATGAAGCAGGTATTCCTTTATGTTGATGAGGCGGGCAAAGTACCTTGCCAGGGTGAGGCCGCAGATCAATTCCATCGTGTTTGCAATGCCCAAACAAAGAAAAATCGTGTAGATGATCTCAGCATGCTTGGTAAAAAGGGCTGCTCCGGGCTCAAGACCCTGGATGAGCAGGGCGCCCAGAAGAATAGCCGTCACACTGTCTCCTGGAATACCGAAAGTGAGCATCGGAATCAGTGCACCGCCGGTCACGCCGTTATTGCCGGCTTCGGCGCTGGCCACGCCTTTCGGGTTTCCTTCTCCGAATGGGATTTTCTCCTTTTTTGACATTTTCCGGGTCACGTCGTAAGAAATAAACGCGGCGATGTTTCCGCCTGCGCCGGGGATGGCACCGACGATGGATCCGATGAATCCACTCCGGATCGTGGTCAGTAAAAGAGATTTTATCTCCGTAAAAGTTGGAATGACATTTTTCAGCCGCTGGACCTTCTCAAAACTGAATGTTCTTTGCTCCATTTGAAATAAAACTTCGGCAAAACCGAATAACCCAATCATGGCGGGGATATACGGTATGCCTTCATAGAGTTCCAGAAAGCCGAAGGTATATCGATCGAAACCGGCCACGGGGTCCAACCCGACTACCCCTAAAAACAGCCCCATCAGCGCGCTAATCATCCCTTTGACCAAAGATTTTCCCGATATGCTCACGCAGATCGAAAGTCCCAGCACCGCTAAGGCGAAATACTCGGGGCTTCCGAAGTAGAGTGAAAACTCGGCGATTCGTTTGGCCACGAGTACCAGAACAATCAGGCTGACATAGGTTCCAATGACGGAGCTGATCACCGAAATCCCGATCGCCTTTCCCGCTTCACCCATGCGACTCATGGGAAATCCGTCGAGCCGGGTGGCTGTGGCTGCGGGAGTCCCGGGAATCCCGATCAGCACGGCTGGAATGGATCCGCCGCAAATGGCGCCGTCGTAGACGGCAAGCAAAAACGCAAAGGATTGAACCGTATCCAGATGGAAAGAGAAGGGAACGAGTAGGGCAATCGCCATGGTAGCCGTCAGACCCGGGATCGACCCGACGAATATGCCGACCAGGACGCCGCCGAGCATTAAAACGCCCAAATAGAGGATATCCATACGTAAATCCTTCTCAGATCAACGCCACGCGAAAAATGATGCGAAACACAACATAAATCATGCCGCTGACAATGAGGGTAAAGGCAAAGATTCTGGGATAAAACCAATTTTGCAGTCCCCCCTCTTTAATGTATTTGCCCATCAGGATTAAAGCGATGAGATAAACAGGGGTGGATATCAAAAAGGGGATCCACAACAGGCCGATGATATAGCCGGCGGTTAAGATAATCGTGATCGGTACCATCCACACCTGCCGAGTGCCGTCGCCTTGACGGATTTCCCTTTTTCCTGCGAAACCCTGAAAAGCCAGCACGCCCCCGAAAATCGCAAGCAAAATGCCGATGGCGGAAGGAAAAACCTCCGGACCGAACCCTGGAACAGGAGATCGCATCTGCCTCGCCATGAGGAAAATGATGATCCCCAAAACCGATATACCGATTCCTGAAACAAAATCTTTCATACATGCTCATCTAATGAGGCAGTGTTTAATTTCAGTTTCAATATAACCTCTGAGCCCCAGGCCAAAAATTCAACACCTATACTCCCGAAAAAGCATTGAAGCCGCCGTCCACCGGAATAACAGCGCCGGTAACGAATTTCGAGGCGTCCGATGCAAGCCAAATTGCAGTGCCGACAAGATCTTCGGGTTCCCCCAATCGAGCCATCGGGGTATGTGAAAGGATCGCCTGCCCCCGCTCCGTGCAGTTTCCGTTCTCATCGAACAACTCGGCGCGCATCCGTGCATTGAGAAAAAACCCGGGGGCGATGGCATTGACCCGGACTGTTTTTTTGCAGTCCCTTGCAATATGAACGGCAAGCCATTGGGTAAAATTGCTGACCGCTGATTTTGCCGCCGCGTATCCGGGACGGCCCAGCAACGGCCGGAATGTGTTCATGGAAGTTATATTGATGATTGATCCGCCGTCTTCGTTCTCCAGCATTTTTTGGCCGAAAGCCTGAGAGGGAATGATGGCGCCGCCGAAAAGATTCAACCAGGTCACTTCCCTTAGCGCATCGATGGGGAGATCGAAAAAGTTCTTCTCTTTGGAAGTCATCGCCTCCCGGATGTTTCCGCCGGCCAGATTGACAAGGATATCGATTTTATTGAAATCTTTAAGGGCCGCGTCGCGGCAGGATTTTATTTTATCCGGATCCGTCACATCGATGAAATATCCCTTTGCCGTTATGTCTTGGCTTTCAAATTCGGCAAGCAATGAATCAACAGGAGTGCTGCGATAACAGACGGCAACTGCAGCCCCCGCTTGCCCCAGGCCCTTTGCAATGGCCGAACCCAGTGTGCCGGATCCCCCGATCACAACGGCGGTCTTTCCCTGGAGGCTGAAACGGTCTAATTTCGGCATCATGTTCTCCTCCGTTTGATGTTGCGGTTAGGGCAGGCTCTCTTCGAGTTTAATGGCGTCCAATATGGGTTGCCGAATCCGTTCCTCATCTTCCGTTGAAAAGGGCAGATGAGGCGCTTTCGGGACCCCGATATCGATACCTCTTAACTTCAGCGCCGCATGGTAAAAGGGAACGGGGATCCCTTCACCCGTGACCTTCCGCAGAACATTGGCTTTGCGCTGCAAATCGAGGGCTTCATCCAGCTTCCCTGCGAGGACCTTATCATATATATTGTTGACCAGTTTGGGAAACAGGTTGGATAACCCGGAAACGCAACCGTGCCCTCCCCCGAGCAAAGCCGGCATCAGCACGGTCTGGGAGCCGATCAAAAACGTAAAACCCTGTGTTTTTACTGCAGAGACACAGTCATAAAAGAAGGTGATATTGGCACTGCTATCCTTGAGCCCGGCCAGGCCGATGTCGCCGAGTTCGGCCAGTTGACCCGGCGAGAAGTTGAGAAAATGAGTATATTTAGGGTTGTGATATAAATAAACGGGAATGCTGATCGCATCGATTACCCGCCTGAAATGCTCGGTGATGGTTTTAAAGTTATGGAGATAATAGTAGGGCGTCAGACAGGCGACGGCCGATATCTTCAGTTCCTCCGCATGCTTTGCCAGTTCAATGGTGGTTTGCGTGTCCGCAGCGCCCACGTGCAATACAATGGGAATCCTTCCCGATACCTCTTCGGCAATGGTTTCAGCAACCATTTTCCGCTGGGAAACGGTCATCAAGGGACCTGAGCCATAGGATCCGCAGGGGTACAGGCCGTGTACCTGTGGGATCAAAAAACGCAAAAACGCTTTCAGTTTTTCCCGGTCGACGTCTCCGGTATCGGTAAAAGGGGTGATCAGTGCAGGTAAAACACCTTTGATTTCTTTGTCCATTTAAGCCTCCTATAATACGGTTTTATTGTTTATCTTTTGACCAACATTTCTCCTTTTTGGGCACGGTTGACCTCGTCCCATGTGGGTAATGATTCGATATTCCCCGGAAGACGGATCGACATTCCGGCAACAAAATTAGCCAGGTCAACCGAATCCTTCGGCGTCATACCTTTTAAAATGCCGGCGATAAAGCCCGCGGCAAAGGCGTCCCCTGCTCCCATCAGATCGACGGGGCTGTCCACGGGATACCCCGCAAGCGTATCGGTACCGGAAGGCAGAGACAAAATCGCCCCTTCTTTGCCCAGTTTTAAGACGATTCGCTCGCACCCGATCTCATGCAGACGATTCAGCAGGCGTTCGACGGGTTGAACGCCGTAGAGCGAATGCATCTCCTCTAGACCCGGAAGCACATAATCGGCAGACACCATGAGTTTTTCGATAATCGGCCTGGCTTCATCGACGCTCCAGAGTTTCAACCGCAGGTTGGGATCAAAGGTGATGGTCAGATGATGTTTTTTGGCGATTTCAACGGCCGCATCAATCGTCCGGCGGCAGGTTTTTGAAAGCGCGGGGGTAATGCCGGTGATATGGAGCATCTTGGCGGAGGAAATGTAATCTTCCTGAAGCGCCCCGGGCTCTATTTCCGAAAATGCCGAGTCTGTTCTATAGTAAAAATGTCGCGCTTCTCCCATCGGCAGTCTCTCACGAACAAAAAGCCCGGTTTGTTTATCGGGAACCATTCTAACGGTTGAAACATCGACGCCCTCTCCCTGTATGAAGGACAGGATGTAATGCCCCAATTCGTCTTCACCCAATTGGCTGATCCATCCGGCCGTATGTCCCAATCGCTTCACCCCGACGGCAACCGTCCCTTCGGCACCGCCCGGTCTCAGCTCAAATCTATCGGAATACCTCATGCGCCCGATACTCTTAGAAGCCATTACAGCACATGTTTCCCCGATTGTAATGAATTCGAGCATACGCTCTCCTAAAATTCTTTTTTGTGCGTCGTTTTTAACCGGGCAATGTCGGAACGATACTTCGCGATGCTGTAACGGATCGGGATGTTGTTTCTGTCGTAGGAAATGCCCTCTTTGACCAAAACGGGAAATCCTTTCTTGATATCAAGCAATCGGGCTTCCCGCTGTTCCGCCGGCAGCACCAAGACCGTCTCCTCCGCATAGGCGATGGAGACGCCCAGCACGGTTTCGATGTAGGATGTGAGACTGATGTTTTCCAAATCGGCGTCCAAAACGGAACGGCACTTTTCGAAAGGAAGAAACGCCAGGTGAATAACAAACGGAATCTCTTTGATACTCCGAATACGATGGATTTCGATTATTTTTTCACCTTTGTGGACTTTGAGTTTTTCTTGAACCTTCTCCGTCGATTTTACGATTTCATTTTTGAGCAGCAACGTCTTGGGTGTCACCCCTATGGCTTCCATATTCTTGGAAAACCCAACCAATAGGCTCGAATTTCCCGCGGTAAAAGGTAACGATACATAGGTTCCTTTACCAGCCCTTCTAAATAAGATGTTTCTGGAAACCAGACGATCATAGACATTCCTAGCTGTTGAGCGACTGATTTCATATATTTTGGCCACGGCGGGTTCGGATTCAACACGATCGCCCGGCTTCAAGATCCCTGTTTCGATCTTTTTCAGAATGATCTCTTCAAGCTGTTGATTAATCGGAATATCGCTCTCCTTGGAAATTTCCATAATCATCTCATCCTGAAACTATTGTTATACATGTATATACATGTTTGTCAAATAAAAACCTTTCTTATTACTCCCCCGAAAGACGGACCTTCACGCCGGCCTGGCGCTCGCGCAAGCGTAACATGCTGGTTAAATCATCTTTATCATAGCCCGCCGCGCATGTTTTCTCCAGTGTTTCGTAAACACCCTTGCCCACCGGCGTATCCACCCCTGCATCCTCCCCCATTTTTAGAGCCAACCGGGTATCCTTCAAAGAAAGCTTGGTAAAAAATCCGGGTTCAAAATTACCTTTAAAGGCTTGGGAAGGCAGGAGTTCCCCCAGCATACGGTTGCCGGCAAAGGTGCCACCGACGACGCGCATAATATCTTCCAACTTCAAACCGGCTTTAATGCCGAAACTGAGCGCTTCAGCATGTGCTGCGATGATGCCGGCTGCTATGTAGTTATTGACCAACTTCATGGCCTCGCCATTTCCCAGAGGGCCACAATAGGTGAAGGTGTCCCCCAAATGATTCAGGATCGGCTGAACGGCATCGAGGTCTTCGCGCTCGCCACCCATGATGATCGCCAGTTTCCCTTCGCGGGCCTCTTTCACGGTCCGGGCCACCGGACAATCCACCATGCGGGCGCCTTTTTCTCGGATGGCTGCACCGACTTTGCGCGTCGTCCCCGGATCGATCGTACTCATGTCTATGTAAATGGTGCCAGGCTTAATTCCATGAACAATACCCTTATCCCCCAAGACAACCTTTTCGACGTCCGGTGCATCGGGCACCATGGTGATAATGACCTCGCTATCGGCAGCCGTCTCGGCTGGTGTCTCGCAGGCTTTGGCGCCCAGGTTGGTCATTTCGATCACTGGTCCGGAATTGATATCGTGAACATTCATTCGATATCCGGCTTTGATCAAATTAACGGCCATGGGCAGGCCGATGGTTCCCAAACCAATAAATCCGATGACATGCATGTTGATCATGGTCTTAACCTCCTGAATTTTTCAATCAAAATCAGCCAGTAAACCCAAGCATTCTTGGAATCCACATCACGATGAACGGCATATAGGCGCAAAGAAATAAAATAAAGGTTTGCGCAAAAAAGAATGGTACAATGGCCACGGATACTTCTTCCAGAGTCGCTTTGCCCAATGGAACGACGGCAAACAGACACGAGCCCACCGGAGGCGTCCCAACACCGATAATCAGGGCCATCACCATTAACAATGCGAAGTGGATCGGATCAATACCGGCATCCACAGCCAGGGGGGCGAGGATGGGACCGAAAATAAGGATATTGGCGGTGGCGTCCATGACCATCCCCATGATGAGCATAAACACCAGCATAATCCCCAGGAGAATATGCTTATTGGATGTGATACCCAGCATAATTTCCGTAACCGCATCGGGAATATCCATAATATTGATGAGCCATGAAAATGGGGCACTGGTTCCGATCAGTAACAGGATAACACCAGCTAACACGGCACTTTCGTACATGGAATCCACTAGGCTCCGAAATGTCAAGTTGCGGTAGACGACAAATCCCAAGAGTACGGCGTAGAGCACGGCGACCGCTGCCGCTTCTGTGGCCGTAAAGACGCCGAAAACGATACCCCCTAAAATGATCACCGGCAGGAACAGCGCCAGCAGTGACTTTTTGAGGCTTACAAAAAAGTTGATCCAGGAAAAGCCTTCGCTGTGAATCGGATATTTCTTAATAATGCTGGCTACAGTCGCCACGGCAATCAGAGATAAGCCGATCAGAATACCCGGTATGATGCCGGCCGCAAACATGCCGCCGATGGAGACGCCCAAGGTAGCCCCATAGATAATCATACCAACGCTGGGAGGAATAATGGCACCGATGGTAGAGGAAGCGGCGGTCACTGCACCGGAAAAACCGGATT
>JAHEHB010000189.1 GCA_024644775.1 Deltaproteobacteria bacterium | reverse complement strand
TTTTTAGGTTAAACGATCTATTGTGCGGAATATTATGGCTGCCGGGAACAGCGCAATATATTTTCGCGATTGCAATTCTATTTCCGGTCGGATTTCTAATGGGGTTGCCGTTTCCCATGGGTATAAAATATTTGTTGAACAATCCGACCCAACGCGCCTATGCATGGGCGATAAACGGCAGCGCGTCGGTATTAACTTCCATCGCGTCGGCACAAATTGCGATTAGCTTTGGAATTCATCGACTGATAATTTGTGCGGCAGTAAGCTATCTTGTTGTATGGCTCGTCATCAGGCGCACCCAAAGAACCAAGGCTCCGTCATTTAAATAAGTAGTCGACTGATTTTACAAAAATTACCCGCTTAATGTAAATCAGAAAAATTCCAAGCACCAAAAAACAAATCTCAAACAAATCCCAATGATCCAAATTCAAAAATCCAAACAAATAATCCGTCTACAGTCATGCCCAACTGTATCATCACGGACAGAGCTGGCTTAGCGAAGCGATGTAATGCTACTGTGGAGAATGTTTTGGTCATTGAAGATTGAAATTTGTGATTTATTTGTAATTTGGTGCTTGAGATTTGGGATTTTATTGTCTGATAAAACCTTTTAATGCAACTGATTTAGAATTTACTTTGACGTTACCCTGCCCAAAGAACGAATATTGTTTGACAATTACGACATATTTTATATGGTTACATACTTCGGCAGTCGAGGTGTTTTTTCAAGAAACTTTAAAAAAAGGAGATCGGCTATTTTTAAAAGAAGAAACGTCGTTTTATCCATTTTCATTGCCGGATTTATTAATTTTACAACTCACATCGATTCCGGGTGTGCCGAATTTGATTGGAAACATTTTGCCGGCATTGAATTACACATCCTTTTAGACCGTCATCCCTGGCAAGCGGCCATTGAACCATTAATCCCGGAATTTGAGGCACTTTCAGGGATGAAAGTGCATTTAGATATCTATCCGGAGGATTGGTTCCAAGCAAAACGGACCGTTGAAATGGCTGCCAAGGTTACCAAGATCGATGTTACGATGATCATCATGGCTCAGGAAGGGCGAAGGTATACGAAAGAAGGCTGGGGTATACCTTTGGAGGGTTTTATCTCAGATCCGACCCTGACCCACTCCGACTACGATATTGAAGATTTTCTCAAAGGGGCATGGGTTTCGGCTCAGTTTGAAGGGACCCAGATCGGCATCCCCATCACCATGGAAATTCAGCCGATGTTCTTCTATCGGAAAGATCTTCTAAAAGAGTACAATATCCCTTACCCCAAAACCCTGGAAGAATTGGTGATCGCTGCCAAAAAATTGACACTCGACACCGATGGGGACGGCAATAGAGATATTCATGGAATCGCGATGCGGGGAAAGAAAGCGGCTGCCACCTCTGTTTGGGCGGCTTTTCTGCACAGTTATGGGGGGGAGTGGCTGGATGCAAATCGCACCCCAACTATTGACACTCCGGAGGCCATCGCTGCTTTCGAAATGTACGGAAAATTACTACGGGAAACCGGTCCTCCCAACAGTACAGGAAATGATTGGTATGAGGTAGTATCGTTTATGTCTCAGGGAAAAGCGGCTTTTGCGTGTGATGCGTCGCTCTTTTATGCAACTTTTGAAAATCCGAAAAAATCACAAATTGCCGGCAAAATTGGCTATGGTGTAATGCCGGCCGGTCCGAATGGAAGCGTTCCAAGCGCGGTTGTATGGAGTTTGATGATTCCCCACTTAAGCAAAAACCCAAAAGCGGCATGGATGTTCATTCAATGGGCAACCAGCAAAGATATCGTTCTTCGCCTTTTGAAAAACAGGATCACCGGAGGCAGAGCCTCTTCATGGAGTGATCCTAAAATTCAAAATATGTATCCCGCTGATTTTATAGAGGCATTTCAAGAAGGAGCGAATATTGCCTCTTCCCTCTGGAATCCACCGGTAAATGCCACGACAGATGTACGTGAAATCATCGGTGAAGTGATTGTTGATTCAATCCATGGAAACAATGTGAATCGTGCTGCGCAGAAGGCTACCGAACAGATAACGAAGATTATGAAAGAAACCGAAACAGATCAATCTGCGAAACAGTAAAGTCCCAAAATAAATTATAATGTTTCTTTGATTTGCTGTTTGAGCAGTGGAATAAACTTGTGATTGGCTTTAGAGAAAGGATATTGGTCAGTATCCTCAAGGCGTATCCAACGGTAGTCCGTCGCATCATTTAAGTTAACGGTACCTGAAAGGTAGCGACAACAAAACACATCGATAACTACTTTAAAGTGAGTATATGCATGTTTTACGCGGGTGATAAATGCTTTTGGTTCGACGGTTAGATTTACTTCTTTTTTTATTTCTCTGACACACGCTGTTTCAGCCGTTTCATTTATTTGTAATTTTCCTCCTGGAAACTCCCACAACCCACCCAACAATCCCTCCGGTTTTCGCCGAGTGATTAAGACGCAGTTGTTTTTAAAAACAACACCCGCTGCCATATGATATTCCGGTGTCGGCTTTTTTTTGATTCGTAACGGATACGTGCTTACCTGTTGTGTTTGAAACGCCCGGCAAACGGATTGAAGCGGACAATTTGTACATTCAGGGTTTTGTGGCTTGCATACAAGGGCACCAATCTCCATTAGTGCTTGATTAAAAAGACCCGGTCTCTCTTTATTCAAAAGCGTCTGCGCTGTATCCTTAAATATCCGGTACGTACTGGACTTATTGACCGGCGCTTTAATCTCAAAGAGTCTCGCCAATACCCGTTTTACATTTCCATCTACCACAGCGCATGGATGATGAAAGGCGATGCTTTGAACTGCCGATGCAATATACTCTCCAACACCCGGAAGCCCTCTAAACGCTTCTATATTACGGGGGGTGTTCCCTCCATGTTTTTCAATCACCTGTTTTGCAGCACAGTGCAAATTTCGCGCTCTGGCATAATAGCCCAACCCTTCCCAAACCTTGAGAACCTGTTGGAGATCCGCTGCCGCCAGTTTAAATACGCTGGGA
Organism: Deltaproteobacteria bacterium; assembly: GCA_024644775.1. The sequence continues at coordinate 6,748 of JAHEHB010000189.1, read as the reverse complement.
AATTCTTTAACAAATTTCTTGTAATAAGGTACAACAGTCTTCACTTGGGTTTGCTGGAGCATCACCTCCGAAACCCAGATACGGTAGGGATCTTTCGTATTGCGCCAAGGGAGGGATCGATGGTGCTTCCGATACCAACTCATCAGAGTTTGTTGGATATAGTCCCTTGATTTTTCGATATGCTTTGAGAGTTCTTCAGCCAATTGGATAATGAGCGTTCCGAAGCATTAGGTTTCATTTTTGCTTTGAACCCTTGGCGGATGTCTTCACGCCTTCTGAAACGGCTTCTTCAAATATCGTTAAACATACGTCGAGTTCTTCAGAGTTCACTGACAGTGCCGGACAGAATCGAATACTGTTTTCACCACATCCTAAAAGGAGCAATCCTTTGCGAAAAGCCGCTTCGATTATTTTCGCACGCCAATCTTTTGCCGGCTCTTTTGTTTCACGGTCCTTTACCAATTCAACTGCAACCATCAGTCCCTTGCCTCGAACATCCCCAATACATTCGTAAGATGTTTGCAATTCACAGAGCCCTTTGAGAAGCCGTTCGCCCTGAATCGCGGCATTATCCATGAGCGAATCTTCCAGTATCGCAATGGTCGCCAGTGCCGCAGCACACGATACAGGGTTGCCCCCAAACGTGGACGCATGAGATCCGGCCTCCCAGTCCATGATTTCTGAACGCGCGATCATCGCGCCCAGGGGAAGACCGGAAGCAATCCCTTTTGCAAGCGCCATTATATCAGGGACGACGCCAAAGTGTTCCATGGCAAACATCTTTCCGGTACGCCCCATTCCCGACTGCACCTCATCCACCACATAAAGAATCCCATACTTTTTCGCGACATCATGAAGTGCTTTGTGAAATTCAGGTGGGGGAACAACATAACCGCCTTCTCCCTGAATAGGCTCTATGAATATCGCAGCCACTTCCTCAGGTGGAATGGTGGTTCGGAAAAGCGTTTCTTCGATCCATTGGACACAGCCAATACCGCATTGCGGATAGCAAAGATTCAAAAAGCAGCGGTAGCAATATGCATAGGGGATGTGAGTGATACCCGGCACAAACGGATGATAATGTTTTTTCTGAACGGTTTTACTGGCCGTTAATGAAAGGGCGCCCATGGTGCGCCCATGAAACGCTCCGTAAAACGCAAGATTTAATTCTCGCCGGGTATGCCAGCGTGCCAGCTTGAAAGCCGCTTCCACCGCCTCGGCGCCGGAATTTCCAAAATACACCTTTCGCTCTCCCTTATTCGAAGCGAGAGACGCCAATTTCTCAGCAAGTGCAATCTGGGGCGTGTAATAGAAATCCGTACCCGACATGTGAAGCAATCGTTCAGCCTGATTTTTGATCGCTTCTACAACGCGTGGATGGCAGTGACCCGTAGCATTCACCGCGATACCGGCTGTAAAATCAAGAAAGAGATTCCCATCTACATCCTGCACCCATACCCCGTCGGCTTTATCCACGACCAGCGGATAGATTCGCGTGTAAGACGGTGATACATAACGCTTATCCTTTTTAATAAGTTTTGCTGCAAACGGACCTGGAAGTGTTGTTTTAATGGCAGGAATTTTCATATTTGCGCCTCTAAAAAGAATGTGCTTGAATATATAGTAACCTTAATTATAATATTTAAATCTATAAGAGGCAATCCCGTCAAATGAAAATATACACCGGAACCGGCGATCGCGGAAAAACCAGTCTTTTTAGTGGTGAACGAGTGACAAAAAGCCACCCGCGGATTGAATTGTGCGGAGATATCGATGAGCTCAACTCCATTCTGGGTGCTCTGGCAGCAGCGCTATCGGACAACGACTCTAAAATGATAGAGGAGATCCAACAAATTCAATCTCTTATGTTGCAGATTGGTGCGTGGCTCTCAACCACTTCCGGTTCACCGGCCCGTTCCGAAGTCAATAAAATTACCGATACCCATATCAAATATTTTGAGACGGCTATTGACCGAATGGAAAACATATTACCTGAGCTAAAAGATTTCATTCTTCCTGGCGGGCATATATCGGCCGCATGGGCTCATATAGCAAGAGCTGTTTGCCGAAAAGTCGAACGAAACGCAGTTCGCCTCTTTGAGGAACTAGAGGATAAAAACGCACCCGATGAAAACAAAAATACGCTTGTTTGCCTCAATAGACTCTCGGATTATCTATTCGTGTTGGCTCGCTATTGTAATTTAATATCGGGAGCAAAAGATTTACCATGGAAACCGTAGACCATTCCCCACCAGTAAACTCCCATCCCGGTACGTTTAAAGTAACACTCTTAAAGCGTATGTGGCTTTCAAAAAAGGCTTTTGAAGTTGAGCTCTCCCGCCCACCCGGTTTTACGTTTAGACCGGGCCAACGTATCCGTTTCGTGCACAGTGAGTACGAGAGAGACTACTCGCTTATTTCAACACCCAACGATCCGACACTTTCTCTTTGTTTACGAAACGTAGAAGGAGGACGGTTTTCCCCACAACTTGCTTTGGAAAAAATCGGGGCACGATTTGAGATTACAGGTCCGATGGGTTATTTTACGTTCCGCGCCTCTTATAGACGAACGATTTTCATCGGCACCGGAACCGGCATTGCGCCCTTTGTTTCAATGGTGCGATCCGGAACCAACGCGTTTACACTCCTTCATGGAGTGAGCTTGCCAGAGGATCTCTATTACGAGTCTGTGTTTCGATCCGCTGCAAAACACTATATCCCCTGTATTCCCAAAACGCCATCGGATACCTCACTACCGAAAAACAGCTTCTTTGGCCGAGTCACCGGATACCTGGAAACTCACCTACCTTCTGAAGCCTATGATTTCTACTTGTGCGGCCGAAGCGAAATGATTCGAGATGTCACCCTACTTGTTGATGATCGTTTTACAGGATCGTATGTTTATACGGAGATGTTTTACTGATACGAAATAGAAATTCTAGAGCTTCCAGCGTATGAGCCTGTTTTCAAAATCGATACTATACTCAAGATCCCTTAAAAAATTCATACCCAGCAAACCGTTATAATGCAGTGGGTATTCGGGCGAAATAATTACAGTACTCAAATCTTTTTTCTTGTGAGGACCTGCCTTGAGATGACTTAATTTAACGACGCCAACTTCCACTTTTTTCCCACCCGCCACTCTCACAAAGCCTTTTTTTGTTCCGCGAATATTCAGCCGATCCGCGATATCCCGATGCATCACCGTAACTTCGGCACCTGTATCCAAAACAAACATCGCCTGAACTTCTTTTCTGCCATAACCCAATTTGACGGGCACCAATACATGATTCCCCTTGATCCTCACCGATGTTGTGTAGGTTTTAGAGCCTTTTTCCTGCTCGCGTCGCTCATTGTCTATTTCTCTTCGTTTTCGAATCCGGTTTTGCAACGCCTCGCTTCTTTTTGCCGCTTTTTGTCGTTCATCTTCCAGAATCGTATTTCGTTCTGTTTCTGTGAGGTTCTCAAATCGTTCCTTATAGGCCTTTAAATCTTTTCTGTATTCGGTAGGTATTTTGTCCAAATCGTCCACAAAATGAACTTTTCCATCTTTATCTACATACCGGTAAAACTCAGAATTTGCTTCGGGAGGGATCAAAAAGCCGGTGATGATCCATAAGACAACCGCACAAACGGCTGAACGGTTTCGATTCTTTACCATCTTATCAGAGCGCTCCCCCAAGTTAATCCGCCACCAAATACCGGAAGACAAATAAGATTGTTCGGCTTGATACGATTATTCTTATGTTTGCCATCTAAAATTCGTTCTCCAATACCTTTTTTAGGCGGATCAAGTTTTTAGGCGGATCAAGTTTTTAGGCGGATCAATTACAAGAAATATGCCTACAAGAAACATGCCATAAACGTCAAGTGAATTGTCAGAATCGTAATTGTAACGTCCAAGTAGATCGCAACCCAGCCAGGTGAAAGCAATTTGGTTCTGAGGAATGGATTCATATTGTATTTCGTTGGGTTGACAGGATCAACAGGATTCTATTTTAAAGACAAAACAAAATCCTCAAAATCCTGTTGATCCTGTCCGATTAAACCTCACTTTGGTTCAAATAAAAATTGAACCTATTCCTTGATACAGAATCCGGAGCCGTTGGTACCGAGCTTGATATATTTTATTTGCTCTTGACACACCTGGTCACCTCTCTTAATAATTGATTGATACCTGAGTTTATCGCTTTTTCTTTGCGACCGGTTTTCGACGGGTGTACATGTCTGCGGACGAATGATCACGAACAATTAAGGAGATAATCAATGAAAATAATGGTGGGATACGACGGCACCGATGAATCGAAACGGGCCTTAAATTTTGCATTGAAACATGCACAGGCTTTTGACGGCAAGATTTTCTTAGTGACGGCCCTAATGCAAAGTTCTGAACTAGACCTGAAAGATATTGATTTGGCTGAACGTTTTTTAAGGGATGCCGAAGTCATTTGCAAAGAGGAAAAAATACCCTCTGAAAGACATCTCATCGTGAATGATTTAGAACCGGGTGAGAGCTTGGTTCAGTTTACGAGAGATCAAAACATCGATGAGGCCGTGATCGGAATTCGAAAGACATCAAAGGTCGGAAAATTGCTATTCGGCTCCACAGCGCAATTTCTTATATTAGAGTCTCAATGCCCGGTAGCAACGGTTAAATAATGAAAGATAAACGGTTTTTTGGTGTATTTCCCTACTTGGTATCTCCCGTAGATACTGATGGTAAGGTCAAGGCGGAGGTCCTGCGCCAACTCGTTGATCACTTGGTGGATTCAGGTGTCCATGGCCTCACTCCCCTGGGCAGCACGGGTGAATTTGCCTATCTGTCGTGGCGTCAGCGCCGCCGGATTGTCGAAATTGTCCTTGAGGCAAATTCAGGTCGAGTTCCTGTTGTGGCCGGCGTAGCAAGCACGACAACCGCAGAAGCCGTTTATCAGGCAACAGCTTACGAAAAATTAGGCGTCGATGGCATTTTGGCCATTTTGGAAACTTATTTTCCAGTACCGGAAACAGGTGTTATATGCTATTTTACTGAAATCGCAAAGGCGGTGACATGCCCGGTTGTCGTTTATACGAATCCGAACTTCCAAAAAGGAGATTTGACTCCTAATATTATTAAACAACTCGCGGAAATCGAAAACATTCGGTATCTTAAAGATGCTTCCAACAACACCGGCCGGTTACTTTCAATCCTCAATCAGGTGGGGGACCAATTAAAGATTTTCAGTGCCTCTGCACATATCCCTTTATGTGTGATGCTGATCGGAGGGGTCGGTTGGATGGCGGGACCGGCGTGTCTCATACCCTCCCAGAGTGTTGCGCTTTATACGTTGGCAACTGAGCAAAAATGGGAAAAAGCCATGGTCCTGCAACGCAAACTATGGAGCATCAATCAGGTATTTGCTAAATATAATCTTGCTGGATGCATCAAAGCGGGGCTTGAGCTTCAGGGATTTCCTGTCGGCAACCCCCTACCCCCCCAAACAGCCATAACCGGAGAGGCCCGGGAAGATATTCGGAAGGTACTCGTGTCTGTCGGAGCGCTTTAAGCGATTTACACCCATTTGGGTACCTATAGGACATAAATTATGAATACAAATCAGAAAATGATCGAACCCCAGGCTGCGGCGGAACTGATCGAATATTATTATCAAAAAGGTTGGACAGACGGTTTGCCGGTAGTGCCTCCAAGCGCGACAACCGTAAGCGGTATGCTGGCGGCAGCCTCTCTGGAAGCCGATGAGATTGTTGGCGAGGTTACCGTACGAAATACGCTGGTATCGGCTCAAAAAATTGCGATTAATGCGGTGATGGCGGGTTGTCTGCCTGAATATATGCCGGTGGTGGTTTCCGCTGTAAAAGGTATATGCCACCCCGATTTCGGATACCATGGAATGGCGACCAGTACCGGCGGTGCCTCGGTGGCTATCATTGTAAACGGACCGATTGCCCAAAAACTGGGGATCAATTCTCAAGATAATGCCTTCGGGCCGGGATTTCGTCCAAATGTTACCATCGGACGGGCGGTGCGCCTGGTAATGATGAATGCCATCAATACGCGACCCGGAAAATTGGATCGTTCCACCCTGGGCAGCCCCGGTAAAATATCTTTTTGCTTTGCTGAAAATGAAGCGTGCAGTCCGTGGGAACCGCTCCACGTGGAGAGAGGATTTCAGGCAGATGACAGCACGACGACGGTTTTTGCTGCAGAAGCGATCATTCAGACCTACAATCAGCTTTCCAAAGACCCGGAGTGTTTGTTATTGGGTATGGCAGACGCCATAGCGAACATGGGATCAATGAACATTATCGGGCAGCAAGATGTTGTGACCGTATTCGGTGGAGAACATACCGAAGTGCTGCGCAAAAGTGGATGGGGCAAAAGACAGGTGAAACAATTTCTTTACGATCACGCCAAGCGCAGTATTGCCGATCTAAAAAAAGCCGGCCGGTTGCCGGGAGAAATCGATAAAAAAGATCCAGTGACCTGGCGGCATGCCGTACAAAAACCGGACGCCATCGTTGCGGTTTGCGCCGGAGGCGAGGCAGGCAGTTTTTCGGCATGCCTGCCCGGCTGGGGTTCCCATAGGGCAACACGTTCTGTGACAACGCCGGTAGTGATTCCTTAATTACCAGGGCGTTTACAGGTGTCTGGTTTCGGGTTTCAGGGACACCACTGGCCGCCGAAGCCGCCAGTTTGATCGAAAAAGAGACTTCAACCTTGCAGAGTCTCGTACGAGCGCCGCCACTG
>JAHEHB010000565.1 GCA_024644775.1 Deltaproteobacteria bacterium | reverse complement strand
GGACGGTTGCACGCCACTGGGAAATGGCGCCTGGGCAATCAGGGTCCTTTAAACTAATCGGGTATCGTATTGTTTGTCAACATGGAACAACCCCTTGACAAGAAAAGAAATCTCTGCAAACGTAGTTCTGTCCACCGACCCCCAACCGCCCGCTGACCGAAGTCATCCGTAACCATGACTGCATGGGCAGGTTGAGAAAGTATCAGACCAACGGCAAAGGCTGCCGGGAATCTTAGGCATCATCTTCGGAACCATCGTCATTCCGGCATGGATAAAATTGATTGGAAATCCAACCATGACACTGACTGAACACGATACCGCAGAACAGGTTTGCAACCGGCCCGGATGTCCAACGCGTATATCAATAAAAATCAGCGAAACCCTTCCTGAATTGATCAAATCCAATCTGGAATCCGGTGATGATCTACTGATTTCCGGCTTCGGCATATTTTGTACCCGGGATAAAAACCGACGCCAGGGCAGAAGTCCTGCCACGGGTGCGAACCTGTTGCCCAAACCACTGCGGGTAGTGATACTCAAGTGCTCAGGGAAATTACAAAACAAGGTGAATGTTAAATGAATCCCATTCCCAATAACCGTCAACACCCACGACAGGCCGCTTATATTATAGCGGCATACACGGTCATAGAGGGGTCGTACCGTGATGTGATCAAAAATATTGGCGCGGGGGGCCTGGCGGTCAGGACCCATAGAAGGATTGCCGTAGGGCAGCCCATCTTGATAGAATTCCCCTTGTTTGAATTTGAAAATACAATAAAAATATCCGGCAGGATTGTTCGAAAAGATCAAAATGGGTTTGCCGTGACGTTCAATGAACCTATTCATGGTTTGGTCTGCAAAGAAGGCCAACTTCCAACCATTGTACATGAAATCAACAGAAAAAAGTAAAGCGATAAAGTATGCAGGCGGTTTGGTAAAAAAATAATTTCTCTGGCGTTTAACCGGTTTATAGAGGTGGTTGAATGAAAAACACGGCGTTGCAACTCAAACTTGATGGCTCCGTAAAAAGTCCGATATCTGTGTTACGCTTCATCCCTCGTCTCTGCGGAGCACCCATAAGTGCTCCTCAGTCCTCGGGATTCGCAAGCCTTGATCTCGGCGCTTTTTACAAAACCATCTCAAATAAAACTTTTTACCGGTTCATCAAAACTGGGGTTCTATTTTTCCTGGCCACTGCACTAACCGCATGCACCACAGCGAAGCCGACACTGGAATGGCGGGACCAAGGCTATTCAGGTGGACCATTCAACAATATTCTGATTGTAGGGCTGTCCAATCAAGAAACGGTAAGGCGCGCATTCGAGAATACGTTTGTCGACCGACTCCAGGCGGATGAGATCAAGGCAACAGCCAGTTTCGCATTAATGCCCGTGGAAACCAGACCATCCGAAGCAAGCATCAAGGCAGTCATTTCAGACATCAAGTTTGATTCGGTGCTGGTTACTCACCTGGTCGGGGTATCGGAGAAAGAAGTCTACCACCCAGGCGTGTACCGCATGGATACGAATCGGGGTTTTTATGATTACTACGGCCATGTGGAGAGATACATATACGAACCGGGCTATTACACCCGGCATAAAAAGGTAAAGCTGGAAACCAACCTTTACGATACCCAGACAGAGCAGTTGGTCTGGTCAATGCAATCTGAAACGATGAATCCCAACAGTGAAAAAAGCTTGATTGATGCAAAAATTGAAGTCGTGGTCAAGCGATTGAAGATGCAAAAGCTCATAACCGGGAAATGAACGCCGGCGGAATCACGGGCACGAAATCATTCAGAACCGACCGTTATTAGACAACGAGGGGGTGCAATGCCCTGGAACAATCAATCGCGCAGATGCACCCCCTTTTCAATTTTATCCTAACCCGATCATCTTCAATGCCTCTGCAGCTTCGAAATACACGTTAATCTCATAGGTATAGCCCGGTATGCCAAAATAATTGCCGCATCGGTTGGTAACCACCTCAATTCCTTCTGCAACCTTCGCTTTATCAATTTCATAAATTTCAAGAACCTGGATGCCCCCCATTTTCCTGCCTTTAATGTATGGCCCTTTCAACGTCATATAGTCAGGCACCGGAGGTAACTCGAGAAAGCGTTTACCAACCTCATTCGCACTCTCTTGAGGAAATGAGATATCGCCAATGATAACCATTTTGTTTCTCCTTTCAGGGTTAAGCGGTCGTGGGTGGAAGGTGTCGTTGAGCACTTGGCCGGCAGCCCCCAAAGAAGGACGTACTTCCCTGGAGGCTTCGCGTTGGTAGTTTTAAAAAGAGCCTTTTCAATTACCCTCCTGTCGATGCCAATTAAAAATACGTGTACTCCAACAGGTCGTCTCCACCCTGAGATATGAAAATTGGTTTGAGATCTTCCGCTGAAACCAGACGGGACAGGAACGCGCGCGAAAAATATTACCACTGGCAGATGGTTGATATTTTAGAGATAAGATCGTGAGAACAACTCAGATATAAGGCAAATTGGTCATTTCTGGATGGGCACCCGGCAGGTACCCCTCATTTAAAATCGTATCCGCCTTGAGCCTATAGACTTTTGATTTTTTTGATATCCATGAAGCCAGGCAAAAATGGCGAAGAATGCTCAAGTGACGGAAAACGCATCACAAGGTATGCGGGTATGGGGAAATAACGGACAAGCAGATTTGTATTTCAGGCAGAATCAGGATGCAGGAGGATTAGTATTGTAATTCAGGCGCGGATGTTTTTTGATTCCCCACTAACCATTTAGAATATTGGAAAGTATTTTTGTTGTCAATATAGATTTGACCTGTTTTTCAGGCAGCCCGCAGCTTCATTGCTGCAGCAGTCAGGTACCGGGTGACCTGTCACCATGACAGGCCACCGTTTGGCGCCCAGAGGCAGTTATCCATGCCAGTGTCAAAAAACAGGCCTGGTTATTTGGAACGGGAACGGATGTCGGCGATTTCATGGCTTGGTATCCCAAGCCATGCCAGAAAGTCTTCATGACCGTCCGGGTGCCGTTGTTCGA